>JAITVO010000268.1 GCA_031285765.1 Cytophagaceae bacterium
CAACCACGTATCCGTGCTGCACAACCACGTATCCGTGCTGCACAACCACGTATCCGTGTTACATAACCACTGCTCTGTGCTCCCCCGATATCATTGTTGCGTAACATGAGTGAATAACCAATCATTCTGGTTGTTATTTGTGAAACAAAATAAACATTTTTTTATGCCAAGTTTTCGACTGCAAAAGTAGTATTCTTTTTGAAATAACGAAGATATTGTAAAAAATATCATTAGATCTCTTCAGGAAATGTAACAATGGTTGTCCATTAAGTTGATTTTGGCTAAAACTGTTCATATACATATTCTATCTGCCGGTTTCAGCCAACGGATGTGAAGTTTGCTTTAAACGGATTTAGCCAAAATCCTCAATCTATAATTACGAAAATGTCAATTAAACAGCCTCAGTAGTCAATAAAATTATGAACTCCGCATTCTCATTTTACCACAGGGTATTCAATGTAGGCACATCTCATATTTATAAGCATCTCGAAAGACAACGCTGCAACTTAAAGTAATTGAAGGCGTCCCTTAAGAGTGTGATTTTAGTAAACTTTTAAAAACTGTTTCTTATTTGTTACACTTCATCGCTAAAATGCTCATTTACTTTAGTAAAATCCGCTTTTGTTTCAGTCGTCAGCCTCTAAAAATATGTTTTTTAGAGGTTTCCATTAGAAAAAACGAAGTGTATCCTCCAAAAGTTTTCTACCTTTGCGCGTCAAAAAAAGGAAAAGATGCCAATTAATTACGAATATATTTGCCTGAATGTTGCCGATATTGCGCGGAACACGGGTTTGCGTCTTCGCAAAATGCGCGACGATGCAGGGATTAAAATCACGCAGAAAGGAAAAAACGATTTTGTAACGCAGTTCGACCGCGCTGTTGAGCAGTCGCTCGTGGAGCTGCTTAGCGCTATGTTGCCCAGTGCAGGTTTTATTGCCGAAGAAGGTACTTCGGACAAACGTGGCGAGCGTTTCAACTGGGTGATTGACCCTATCGACGGTACCACCAACTTTATTCACGGACTGTTTCCGTACTGCATCAGTATTGCCCTGATGGAAGGCAGCGAAGTAGTTGTCGGCGTAATCTATGAGGTTGGGTTCGACGAATGTTTCTATGCGTGGAAACACGGCAAAGCTATGCTGAACGGAAATGAAATCCACGTTTCGAGAGCCGCCACTGTTGCCGACAGTTTGATTGCTACAGGCTTTCCCTACACCGATTTCGGATTGATTGACCGTTTTATGGATTCGCTGCAATATTTTATGCAAAAAAGTCATGGTATGAGGCGACTTGGCTCGGCTGCAGCCGATTTGGCTTACGTTGCCTGCGGGCGCGTTGACGCTTTTTATGAATACGGACTAAAACCTTGGGATGTTGCAGCAGGCGCATTAATTGTACAGCAGGCAGGCGGCAATGTAGCCGATTTTACGGGCAACAACGGTTACATCTTTGGGCGCCAACTTGTAGCTGCTAACAGTTTGGTTTTTGATGAATTTATGCAAATAACGGCAATGTTCCTGCAATAGACCTTTTTGGAAAATACCCGTTGCTACTAAAAAAACACAAAGCTCACAAAATCCCTTGTAAACTTTATGTTTTTTCTTTGTGAGCTTTTTGGTAAAATATACATCTATGGTCTATTGATTCTATTTTTCGAAGATACCTAATCTTGAACCACTATTTTTGCAGAAAAAGCATGATTCTCAATATTGTTTGAACTGTGATTTTTTTTGATTGATGTAATTCTACTGATTCCCTATTAATCGGGTTAATTATATAAATTACAGTTCAGACAGATGAACAATACTCTCAAGATTAAACACCCCAAAATAATCTTGTTAGAATCTTGGTTCAAGAAATCCGCAAAAATCCGTATTATCCACGTCATCATGTGTTCAAAAAAATCGGTGTAGTTTGTATTTTATCTGCAAAAAAATTACTTTTGCCGGCTGTTGCAATAAAAACTAATTATCGGATGAATAAGAAAAAACTCATGCAGGCAATCGGTTTTTATTCGGTTTACCCGCTGCTATGGTTGCTGGGTTGGTTTCCGTTGTGGATGTTGTACCGAATATCCGATTTTCTGTTTCTCATTGTTGCCGCCTTCGGTTATCGCCGAAAGGTTATAACCGATAATCTGCATAGAGCATTTCCACATAAAAGCAATCGCGAAATATGCCGAATCCGCGTAAAGTTTTACCGCCACTTGTGCGATACAATGATGGAAACGGTGTGTATGAGCCATATCAACCCCAAGAAAATAATGCGGCGCATTGAGTTTGTAAACTACGCACTTGTGAACGAATCCACCCAAAGCGGCAAAGACGTGATTGTTGCCGTTGGGCATTACGGATGCTGGGAGTGGATGTCATCCATCAGCAACCTGTTCATCGCCGAAGGCTATTCGGTTTATCGTCCGCTGAAAAACGTACATTTCGATAAATATATGATTCGATTGCGGTCGATATTCAAATGTCGC
This sequence comes from Cytophagaceae bacterium, assembly GCA_031285765.1. Taxonomy (GTDB): domain Bacteria; phylum Bacteroidota; class Bacteroidia; order Bacteroidales; family Marinilabiliaceae; genus WRMI01. The sequence goes on from JAITVO010000268.1 coordinate 2,480, forward strand.
GTTTTTCCGATGAAAAACACCGTGCGCGAAATAGTGAAGCTGAAACGCGAAAACCGCCGCTTTGTGCTGGGACTGATTGCCGACCAAAGTCCGTCCGTGTACGAGTTGCAATACTGGACAACTTTCTTGACGCAGGACACGCCCATTATCACAGGTCCCGAAAAGATGGCGAGGTTGGTCAATGCCGATTTCTACTTTTGGGGGATGGAGAAAACAGGGCGCGGCAGGTATCGCATGACGGTAACTCCCTACCCAGCCGACATTGCGACAGCAAAAGAATACGACCCTACCGAGTGGCAGGTAAAAATGCTGGAACAAGAGATAATCAATGCCCCCGAGTACTGGCTGTGGTCGCATCGCCGATGGAAATATCAGCATTTGAAAAATAACCGATGAACCAAAACCAACCCTTAGTATCAGTAATTATTCTGAATTGGAATACGCTGGATTTACTTGCAAAGTTTGTCCCTGTGGTGAAACAGAATAGCGCCCTGCCTCGCGTCGAAATTGTTGTGGCTGACAACGGTTCAACCGACGATTCTGTCCAATGGCTGCAACAGCATCATCCCGACATAAGAATTATTGCACTCGAAAAAAACTGCGGCTTTGTGGGCGGTTACAACGAGGCGATTGCGCAGATGACGTCGGAATACACCGTACTTTTAAATTCGGATGCCGCGCCCGGTAAAGGGTGGCTTCAGCCGTTGATCGACGCCATTTCCGACGACGCTAACATAGCGGCAGTTGTTCCCAAAATAAAAGATTACAGCAATCCCACGCGTTTTGAATATGCAGGCGCGGGCGGTGGATTTATCGACCGTTTCGGCTACCCATTTTGTCGCGGACGCATATTCGACGTTTTGGAAGAAGACAACGGACAGTACAACGCTGGCGGCAAAATATTCTGGGGAAGCGGCGCCGCTCTCATGGTCAAAACCGACCTCTACAACCGCACAGGCGGGCTTGATTACGACTTTTTTGCCCACATGGAGGAGATTGACTGGTGCTGGCGCGTAAAAAACATGGGTTTCGAAATTATATACGTCCCCCAAAGCGAAGTGTTTCATGTGGGCGGCGGCACTCTTCCACAAAGCAGTCCGCGCAAAAACTACCTCAACTTTCGCAACAATCTTTTCCTTTTGGTAAAAAACAAACAGGGCGCATACGTGCTCACGCTCTTCTGCCGTATGCTGCTCGACGGCATTGCATTACTGCGCAACCTTGCAGGCGGCGAGTTTGCAATGGCAAAATCAATTCTGCTGGCGCATTGCGATTTTTACCGACAACTGCCACTCTTTATCCGAAAACGAAAAGTGCTGCAACCATCCGTAACCAAAAAGCGCCATGCGGAAATATATAAAGGGTCAATTGTGTTCGATTTTTTTGTAAGGGGGATAAGGTATTTTTCGTCACTCACCACTATCCGATAAGTAATTTGCCAAAATGGGTTGTAAACGTTGCTATACCATGGTTGTACATACATTTTTTGGCAGCATCCGTGCAAAAAATAAATGTTATTCGTATTGTGCAAAAATAAAAAGAGGGATTTTTGTATTTTTGACGGAGCATGCCATGCCTCGTCAAAAACTTTTCGCATAAAAACGCTACATTTACCTTGCAACACGCACAAAACAGGTCATTACAAAAATATTCTTTCGATTTTAATGATTATTAACTATAAAAAAGTACCATCTTCCGAAAATGTATCGTATCTTTGGTTCCACAATTTGGATAGAATTTCGTTTTAAGATGTTTATAACGTGTAGTATAGCAATATACTGATTTTTTTGCAACCATTATACGTTAAAAGATGAATTTTGAGTAATTAACAATAAAAAGCAGATGGCAATAATAGATTTAGTCAGTTGGTCGCCGCAGGGAAATGAAACAATTTACGCATACCGTTTTCCCCACACCAATTTAAGCACCTATACGCAACTGATTGTTAGGGAGTCGCAAGAAGCGATCTTATTTTCAAAAGGAGAAATCGCCGGCAAGTTCGGACCGGGCAAACACACTTTAAATACCGAAAACCTGCCAATACTGCGCAGTTCATTTGGGATTCCCTTTGGCGGGAAAAATCCGTTTACGGCAGAGGTTTGGTTTGTAAACAAGTTACAACCTTATAATATTGACTGGGAAACTGACAGCATGTCGATTCACGACGCCGATTACAATACGCAACTTCCGCTTGTGGCAAAAGGACGCTACGGTTTAAAGATAAACGATGCTGAAAAATTTCTGATAAAGATTGTGGGTACCAAAAGCCAGTTTACGGAATATGATTTGACCGACCAGTTTTTTGGAGAATTTTCGACCAAAACCAAGTCAACCATCGTGCGTTTTATGAACAGCAACCGAGTTGGTTTCAAAGCTATATCGGGCGAACTGGATAATCTGTCGGAGTATCTGAAAAGCAACATGTTTACATTCTGGGAAAGTTTCGGTTTGGAACTAACTCAGTTTTATATCACAAGCATCGACATTGATACATCAACCGAGAACGGAAGACGGGTGGCAGATGCTATTTCGCGGCAAAGTTCGATGTCTATTACAGGGCATACATGGCAGCAAGAACAGATGTTTAACACCGCCAACAATGCGGTTGACAGCTTCGGCAACAGCAACGGCAACGGCGGACTTATCGGCGGCTTGATGGCAATAAGTATGATGGGCGGAATGGGTGGCGGAGGCGGTGCAGGTGCAGGAATGATGCAGCCGCAATTCAGTCAGCCCACTTTTGGCGGAAGCAGTCAAGGGGGGGGGCAGGGACAGCCTGCCCAGCAAATCCGCGATGTATATTGTTCAAACTGTTCAAAGAAATTTCAGAATACGCACCGTTTCTGTCCCCACTGCGGCGACCCTTACAATCCATGTCCCAAATGCGGTACCGACAATCAGCCAAATGCCAAACGCTGCGTTAGTTGCGGTACTTTTTTAATAGGCGGTGAGGGCGGAGGTTTTTGTCCTAACTGCAATGCTCCTTTGCCGGCAGGCGCTACGTTCTGCGGAAACTGCGGAAAACAGGTTGCATCGGGCGGCGATAGCTGTAACCGTTGTGGGACGACTTTGCAACCTAACGTAAAATTCTGTCCCAAATGTGGAAATAAAAGATAATTATCAATAAAATCACGCACATTATGAATGTAAAACAACTTTTATGGTGGTTGCTGCTTCTTTTTGGGGAAGCAATTTTGATAGCCGCCTTTATTTTTTTCAGAGGCGAAACGGCAGACAACATTTTTTATATGAATATTGCCGTTTCAACCGTTGTTTACGGACTTATTTTTCTGAATTACCGCGCTCCGTGGATTGATTTGGACGATAAATCGCAAAAAAAGATTGGCGGGCTTGGCATTAACTGGCTATTTACATGGATTTACGTTGTGCTTGCCATTGCAGCAATGCTTTGCACAAATGTTTTTTACACTTTTGCCTTTACCACACAGTTGATAATTCACTGCATTCTGCTGTTTATTCTGTTGCTTGGGATGTGGGCTTCACTTCATGCTTCCGACAAGGTAAAAGAAGTGTATCAACAGGAAACCACAAATCGCAAAGGTATTAATGAGATGAAAACTGCCATGCAACATCTCAAAGATAAAATGAGCGATGCAGACGGATTGTCTGAAAGTTTTACAAGACGTATTAATTCTCTTGAAGAAGGATTACGATATATTTCTCCCTCCAATAATGACGAAGCATACAGTTTAGAACACTCTTTTGCAAATGCTGTAAACGATATTTCTTTTGCTGTTTTCAACTTTTCAACCAATGAGGAAGCGATTGAAAACAATCTTAAGAAATTAGAACGCATTTATCAAAACAGGAAAAATATTTATTCGAACTGAAGCAGACCAAAAGAAGATATTATGTTTGAAAGCAAAAAGAAAATACAGTTGTGGGCTGACTGTGGCGACGATTATTATTACGGTATCAATGGCGAAAAGGTAGATTACGAAATAGCAGTTGATTTCTACCACAAGGCGATGAAAAAGAAACATCCCCACGCAACTTTCATGATGGGACTTTGTTACGAACTCGGACGTTTTGTGGACCAAGATTCCGATTTTGCTCAAATTCTCTACTCAGAGGCTGTCGGTTATGGCGACCCCGATGCTTTGGAACGTATTACGTCGGGAAATGTTTTTGAGCCGCCTGCACCTGTCGAAGAGAAAGATGAGGTCAATAATTATATTGAATGACAATAAAGAATGTGTATTTGTAAAAATTAAACTAAATTACTAAAGAATGACGGGTAAAATTTTCCAAGAATCGAATAATATCTATCAGGATCAAGCAAAGATATTATTCAATTATTACAGCCAAGCGGCTGAAAATATTGTTCGAGAAGAAGAACGGATAGAAAAGGAAGTCCGCATACTTGAAGAAGAAAAGGCGGCACGAAACAAAGATATTTCGGGTCTTTGGGTCTGGTTTCTGACTATCATTCTGTTTTTCGTCTATTTTATCAAGAAAAGCGGTTTGCAAAAGCAAATTCAAGAACTTGACATGCGAATTGCCGATTTTAAGAAACAGCATGCCGACATTTTCCGAGACTATAAGGTAAGCAAACTTGGCGTGGCATACGTGCCAGTGGCTGACCAAATCAAGTACGAGGACAAAAGTTTTATTGTGGACTACACAGGCAAAGTGGGCGAGTCGGAAGTTACGCTGCAACTTTCGCGTCAAAACGATTTGCTGATTGAAACCATCGCCAATTTAGAAAACCTTTCGGCGCAGGCGCCAATTGTTGAAACATCGAAAGAAACCGAAGAACTTGCAACGGACGAGTATTCAACGTCTATTCAGCAAATTAATCAGCACGATTATTTCGGTAAACTTGAACGTTCGCTGCGCACCATTTCGTACTGTATGGACGATTTGGATACCACTTCGGTTTCGTTGCCGTTAGTTGCCGATAGAAGCGAATATCTCCAATATCTGAACGAATATGCAACTTCTGAAATCCCTGAAAATGCGCCGGTTATTCCTGTTTTTGACAAGGAAAAATATGCAGGCAGCGTTAATAAATTTCAGGAACTGAACAAACTGAAAGATTCGCTGTCGAATAAAACGGCGCAGTTCGAAGACGTGTTAAAAGGATTGATGATGACGATGGCAAATTCCGTTCAGGCAATTTCTGCGCTGAAAGTTGCTTCGGCTGACAAAGTGATTTTTGAGTCGAATAAAGTGCTATATCAAATCTTGAAATCCCCCTACAATCATTATTCGCCAATTTTGGAACACGAAGAAATAGAGCGTATCCGAAACGAAAAGTTTGATTATAGCGAATCGGTACAGGGTTACGAACCATTTCAACTCAAACAAAGTTCGCGTGTTCGCTACAACCTGCTTTCAGGTATGTGGACGGCGGAAGACGGCAGTACCACCAATATGCCGTTTGGCGTTCACCAGATTTACGAAGAAATCGTTGCGCCGGTTGTTCAGAATCTGATGCAGGAGAACCGCATTGAACGACTGAAAATATACAATCATATTAAAGACCAAAAAATTGAATACCTGAACCGCTGGCACGAAAACTGCGATGATTTTTATGGTCGCAATCGTGCTGAAGCTGCTGATATTATCCGCGATATGGAAAAAAGTTTGCAGGAATATGTTGCTGCCTACAATACTTTAATTGCGCTGCAACGCACCGAAGACAGTATGGTGCAGTCGAAAGGAAATCTCGACAGTACTGTTGTTGACGTGGTGGACAACGCCGCCGAAACACTTGTTGCCTTTGAAATGCAGTCGCAGGAATTCAGAAATACGCAGACAAGTTTTGAGGAATATATGGAACGCCTCAAAGAAGATATTGATCAAAAAGCAGAGAAGTTCGGGCATATAGAATATTACGATGCAAAATTGCGAGACGGACATTCAAACGAAATTGCTGTTGCCGCCGATGAAGTGCGCGAACTGGACGACCGTCGCAAACCGCTTGCTTTAGTCAATCCGCTCTTTGCCAAAACATCCGAACTGCCACCTTCGCCCCATGTGGAAGAAATCACTTTCGAACATATTTCGTTGAACCTGCCGATCATTGCCAAAAACGCGCTCGAAAATCTGAAAGACGATCCGCAGGAAGAAGAAACAACGTCGGAAACGACCGATGCGGACGATCAAACGACTACTGTTGAAGAAGATGTCGTCGGTGGAGAAGAATCGGAGGAGCATTCCGAAATCGAAGACGACGAAGCGCCGGAAGAGGAGATGCAAGATGAAGACGAGTTGGATGTGGACATCTACGATGAAGAGGAACTCAACCAATTGAGCGATGAAGACCTTTTGGGTATCTGTGATACACTCGGAATTGAGTTTGAAGAAGAGCAGATGGAGCGCGACGACATGATACAGGCCATTCTGGATGCTCAAAATAACGACAACGAATAAAACCATTAGATCATGGCATACATAGATTGCGTAGTCGATACCAACCCGATGGCGACGAAAATAGAGTCCGTTTCCAACCATCTCAAAGGAACTACAACAGCCGTTGTAGCGATGCAAACAGCCGTTGTTCTGGCAGAAAAGAAAGCCGCCGACCACGTCTGCGACAATGTAAACAAAGGCTTTTACACACTGATTCGCTCTCAAATATCGCAGAAAATCGCCAAGTTGCAAAGCGATGTTGATTCGCATTTAATGCAACTCAATCAGCAGAGAAAACAACTTCTGTCAATTAAAAACCGTATGGAACGCGACTACAATATGATTTCGAGCCGCTATATGAAACTTTTTAACGGATTGAATCAAAACTTGAAACAGCGAATTTTTGAATTGGACAGACCAATTGTGAACTTTGCAGTTCAAGAAGTGGAGAAAGTATCGAACAGGGCAAAATACCTGACGGCAACTGTTCCTGTTTCGCAGTTGGAGTCATTGGCGATAAGTCAGAAAATTATTGCCTCGAATGTAAAATATCGCGGATTGAAAGTAATAAATTCGATGTCGCATTTTCTCGCCGATATGTCGGAACAAAAGAAACTGACCGACAGAATTTTGCTTGAAAAAGGTAATGTTGAAAATTCTACAATTTCCGTTCCGGTGGTAATCAGCGAATGTAATTTTGATAAATTCGACAACAAAAATCTTGACGTCTTTGTAAGCAATGTGCAGTTGAGTCAGCAAACACAATCGGCCGTAAAAAACGTTGTCAACCAGAATGTAGAACACATGCAATGGCAAAACGAGCGTGAAATCAACAAAGAGGTAAAAAGCGAGTTCAGTAAATTCCTTTCTGGCGCCAAGACTTCACAGCGCGTTAAGGATATGGCGAATAAACTGTTTCTGGCGAATAATTATCAAACCATTATAAACCGGGAATTATGAGTTATAGACGAAGTTTTAACAAACAAATAGGCGTACATTATTCGGGCACGGTCAGCTACAGTTATCCGGCTTCTCAGAACGGCGGGTCGGGTACGGTCACTTACAGCGGCACCGCCTACGAAGATGTACAGGTAAATATCGATGTCGAAACAACTCCTTTTGATAACAGCGTAGCCCATTGCAACAAGTCCGTAAATGTTCTTACAGGCGCGGTTGTGGCTACCGAAGCTGCACAAATTGCCTCCATCGACCATAACGCCAAAAAAATAGGCAGCACCATTGTCGAAGGCTTTTTCAAAACGATTCGATCGGAAATCAGCCAGCAAATAGCAGAACTTTCAAGCAAGTTGGATTCTCATTTGGCGCATTTGCATTCAATGGCAAAACGCTGTGTGGAAAAGCAAAAGCAAATGGAATCGGACTACAACGATATTTCGAACCGCTATCTGAAAATTTTTAGTGATTTGAACAGCGAACTTTCCAATCGGATTTACGAATTGGACAAGCCCACTTTTGTTTTCAAAAAACAGAGTGATAGCCAGCACAAGCGTACTTCCGAAAACGATTTGGTAAGTACGGTTGCGGTTTTCGGTGCCGAAAGTGGCGATTTACAGGCACGTATCAGTGCGTCAATTGCTAAAAAACGGGCGTTGGATACGATTGGCAAAGCAAATACTTTCCTCTTGAAACAGAAACGGCTGAATAATACAATCAACCAAAGCATGTTGAAAGAGAGTGTTGCTGCAGTCCTGTATTCGCCTGTTTGCTTTATCGAAACACAAAACGAAAAAAGTCAAATTGGTAAAAATGTGTATCAATCCGATTATCTGCCGCAAATGCAGGCAAGTGAATTGATTTCTGATTTTCAGGAAAAAAATTGGAATAATTTTTCCAAAGAAAACAGCAGCCAAATTGGGCGGTATTTCAACGCGGAAGTAAACAGCCGTTACAGCGGCGCGGATACGCACACCTCCCGTGTAAGAGAAAACATTGTCAAAATGTTGAATTTTAATCAAATAAAAAGTGTGTGATAATAAAAAATAAATAAAATGAAAGAGTTAAAAGAACTTCGTTTTAACGAGAGCAACATACAGTTGAAAGACAACTTGGTAAAAGGCAGCATTTTGCCCGAAAAAATTACAGAACTCACACGCACCATTACGGTGCAGGGAAACACGGTAGTCGAAGGACCCGTTTATGCCCACAAATTGGAAATTCAAAACGGCGACCTCGAAATTCAGGGCGCGGTTTTCACGCAGTTGGAACTTTATGTGAACAGCGAAGCGAAAGGCAATGTTGCTTTCAAAAAGAGTGTTGGCTCAGCAAATTCTATCGTTTCACGGGCAGCAAACCTCAAACTTGTGTTTCATTCCGATATAAACGCCAAAAGCGTAACGCTTTATAACGCTTTTGTCGCGGGTAGCGTTTATGCAGACGAAGTGATTTTGGAAAATTGCGTGGTTTGCGGCGGCGTTTTTGCAACACAGCAAATTGACCTGAAAAACGGCATTGTTGGTACTTTCAATACGCCATCTGTTCGCATTGAAGGTATTGTAAGTTTGTTATTGCCGAGCGCATTTTCTATCGAAAAAATGCTCACTAC
>JAITVO010000365.1 GCA_031285765.1 Cytophagaceae bacterium
TAGCCGCCCACCCCCACCGCATGAAGGTAAAGGAGCAAAACGGAAAGCTATCCTTTGTAGCCCAGCAGGTAAAAAGCGTGGCGCAGGCCATGGGCGTTTTAGAGCTAATTAACGGCTAACTATCTTTATCTTGAGGAAAGCCTCCCCCATCAATCACCCCCAACCCCCTAAAGGGGGGGCCATAACCTTGAGATTGCTTGGCTAAACCCGCTCGCAATGACGGCGCTCTTCCCTGTTGTCATGCTGAGCCAGTCGAAGCAACTCAAGTTAGCACCTCTGTTGTTTCTTTCTATATCACTTTGTCTTTGCGCAAAGCAGTCAAAGGTCAAACAAAAAAAGAGCGAAGCCTGTGCCTCGCTCCTTCCTAATTCTGCTACACCTTTCTCCCAACGTAAAAAGCATAGCCAAAGTACTGCTTGCACTTTGCGTACTGCGCTGCTTGGTACCGCGTATCGGCAATAAAAGCTTCAACGGCTGTGTTACCCGCATATTTTTCCAAAAAAGCTTTCTGTACGGCTTTTTGCGGAGCAAAATAATTGTCTGTCCAGCACGCTTCGGGAAGCACAAATGCTGCAACGGGAGCGTAACCCGCTTTTTGCAAAATTGAAACATTGTGCCAAACCGTGCCCATGTCGGGAACGTGCGTAAGGTAGTACTTTTCAAGTTCAGCAGGGCGTTCCTCGGTAAACCACGATAGGTTGCTTACGGCCACGTAACCGTCCATTTTCAGAAAATTCCGCCAGTGGCGCAGGCCTTTTTCAAAGCCCATGCCATCAATCGCACCCTCTGACCAAATGAGGTCAAACTCCTCGTTTTTGAATGGCAAATTAGTCATGTCGCCCACCACGCCTTTTACTCGGTTTTGAAGGTTCAGCTTCTCGGCATTCTTGTTGAATTTATCAATAAAATCGGGAAAAATATCAAGACCCGCGATGCTGCCCGGCGCGTTTTGCGCAAGCGTTATAGCTTGTCCTCCGGTGCCGCAGCCAAGGTCGGCAATTTGGGATTTTTCGGTAAGATTATCGACAAAGCTCAGCGCCTTAAGCGTTGCCTCGGGGCTGCCGGGGCCTTGCCGTGGTATGCTCGAAAAGTATTCGCAGATTAGCGTAGCGTCGAATTCGTGAATGGTTTTAACTTCGTTACTCATGATTTTTGCTTGTGTTTTTAGCGTACGCAAAAAAAATTTAAGCTTGCGCACACTGTTTAAAAAAATGTAATAGAAAACGTTCTCGAAAAGATGAATTCGAGAGGCGAAAGGACAACCGGTACAGAGCGTACTGGTTGTTTACAACACAATATCCAACGTAAACATAAGCAGTTTTAAGTGCTGCAAAGGTAGGAATTTTTTCTTAATAAAAAAGCGGAATTACAAACTCAGCTTAACAAGGCTACTTGAATTATATCATTTAGATTTCCTTATCATATAATTCGCATCAATATTTTTATTTATTAAAAATCAACTACTTGTGAAATAATTTTAAAAATAGTTCGATGAAAATTTGGAGAATGAAATATTATATATAACTTTGCAGTGAATTTAAAATTGTAATTATTACAATTGTGTAATGAAAATAAATAATGAGGCAATAGAACGGTTGAACAGTTTTGGGGTGAAGCCTTCGATGCAGCGGTTGGCCGTAATGACTTACCTCCTCAAGCATAGAACGCACCCAACGGTTGAAGCAATATACCTCGATTTGTGCTCTCAAATTCCGACCCTGTCGAAAACAACCGTATATAATACGGTGAAGCTGCTGGTGGAGCAAGGCGCTGTAGCCGAGCTTACGATTGACGACAAAAATCTGCGATACGACTCCGATATTTCTACCCATGCGCACTTCAAGTGCTGCCACTGCGGCTACCTGTGCGATATTCCGGTGAGAAAGTCAACGCTACTTTCGGTAAAAAAAATAGGCGGGCTAACCGTTTCGGAAAGTCAACTCTACTATAAGGGCTACTGTGAAAAGTGTAGCAAATTAATGGAAAAAATATAAAAATCATATCAATTTACTAACATTATTAACACTTAAAAAACAAAGAAGATGAACAAGAAATGGATTTGTACCGTGTGCGGCTACGTGCACGAAGGACCCGAAGCGCCGGAGCATTGCCCACAGTGCAAGCAGCCCAAGGAAAAATTTAAGGAAATGGTAGAAACCGAGGGTGCGCTACAGTTTGCCGACGAGCACGTTATTGGCGTGGCCAAGGGCGTGGATAAGGAAATTTGGGAGGGCCTGCAGGCGCACTTTATGGGTGAGGCCACCGAGGTGGGCATGTACCTTGCCATGAGCCGCCAGGCCGACCGCGAGGGTTACCCCGAAATTGCCGAAGCCTTTAAGCGCTACGCTTTTGAGGAGGCCGAGCACTGCGCACGCTTTGCCGAGCTCATTGGCGAGGTGGTGTGGGATACCAAAACCAACCTCCGCAAGCGCATGGAGGCCGAAGCCGGCGCCTGCGCCGACAAAAAGCGAATTGCCACCCTGGCCAAGCAGCAAAACTTAGACGCCATTCACGACTCCGTGCACGAAATGGCTAAGGACGAAGCCCGCCACGGCAAAGGCTTTGAAGGGCTGTACAACCGCTACTTTAAGAAGTAGGCAAAAAGTTTATTTACAATGAAACGAGCCGCTCTCTCAAGCGGCTCGTTTACATTTCTACCATTGCTAATTACCTGCTATTTTAATCCTCAAACCCGCATCCTCCATTTGCTTGTTAACAGCATTTAAAAACTTAAGACAACTTTCGGTAGCGCCATGCTTAAAGTGAACTTCAATTACAAAGGTCTCAAAAGATGCTTGAGGGTAGGTGTCGGTGTATTGTCCCGATTGAATAAAATCTAAATACGCATTTATCTTTTCCTGCAATTTGATTAAATGAGCCATCTCATCTTGCCAATCCAAATGGTCGGATATGAGAAAACGCAGCTCGTTGTTTTCCCTGCCTACTCCCATACCGTCAATTTTATCTACATCAATAACCGACATTTTTCTTTCTTTTTTTTGTAGTCCTTAATCCCAACGCTGAAGCATAATTTTTCTTTTGCGGGCTTCGGCCATAAAGTAGGGAATCAAATCTTTTTTTACCTCTTCGTCAATGGGAGAGAGGTCAAAAAATCCCTCGTCGTCATACGTCAACCACTGCAATGATGATGGGGTAAAGTCAAAGCCAAGAGGAGCGCTGTACATTTCGCCCTCTATGTACAGCTTTTTTCCGGCAAAGGGTTCGCCTTCCTCAAACAAAAGCGTGCAGGTACTTTTTGAAAAACTTATTTTCATAACCTCATTTTTCCCTTTACATTATTAGCTTGTAGAATTTCTGTGCTTTATATTTTTTCAATTGATGATAAAATAGCTATCTAGGTTCAAGCTTCTTGATTAATTCTTCCAACGAACTTGCGACTTTGTAGGAAACTTCTTCGAGCGGTTTTTTAAAATCGGAATACACCCAATCCCAGTCCACGCAAATTACTTCGCCGGTATCATTGTTGAAGTACAGCCCGCCGTAAATCCCGCCTTGGGCATCTCCTATTTCGAGGAACGTACCGAATTGCAGCAAGTAGGTAAATCCATCATACGCCTGAAAACTTTTACGGTTGTTATATTGATGAATGTAGCTTTCAAAAATTGATAATACGCTCTTGCGAGGTTCTACCGCGTCGAGATAAAGTGTATATCGTTCATCATCGTCATCATCATCATTGGCCTCGGAAGCTTCCGCTATTTCGTCTAAGAATCCCTCCAAATTCATAAACCAATAGGTTGAAACATATTCTTTCATTTGCTGATGAATGGGCGCTCGTCTTGCAAGAGAAAACCAGCTGTCAATCTTTTCAAAATCAACGGGTTCGCTTTGCAGCTTCGGCAGCCAATCAGCCCAACCATCTTTGCTCTTTGTTCCGGGAATATACACACCGTTGTTGATTTCTTCATCGTCGCGCAGCACATGGTGCAGAAGAACCCAATCACCAGCTTCTTTCGCCTTAAGTGATTTTTTCCAAAAAATATCAAACGCTTCTTTCATGCTCATTTTTTTACCTCGAAGGTAATAAATCTATCTTAAACTACCCAATCCTTTTCTCCTATTGACACACAGAGTTCATAAGCTTATTTGTATGGAATCCATTGAATTAAATCATCATCAATCGACAAAATTTTTTCCGTTAAAGAATCCCATTTTTCTTTTGCTAACTCTACTTCATCAAATATATATAGGGAGTTTTCATCATAAATTCCTCTGTTGCTGCTGTCGTATTTTGAAAAAGATATTTCAAAAATGTGATTTCCATAGAAATCAAAAAGCTTATATTTATAATCGATATGCGCAGGTGCTCCGCCGATACGCTCATACAAAATTGAGCGATTATTGAGCGGACGACTATACGGCACATCTGTATGCCATAGTTTTATTTCTTCCTCTTGGTAGGTAAAAATATCATAACTGTTCACAGAGCGAACATGCAGTTCGGGAAGCGCATCTCCATTCATGTCAAATAAAGCATATTGGTTATACGCTTGTTGGTCTTCGTTATCAAATATAAAAACATCTTGTATGTGAATCATCTCGTTCTCTTGTTTTATGCTAATATTCCCCTTTAAGAATTTGTTATAAGATGTTAAGATATGGTTCAAAATTAATTCCTGTGATGAAAGTTCATCCTTTGCATTTGTTGCACATGCAGACATGAGTAAAACTGAAATAAATATCACTACAATTTTTTTCATATTTTTTCTCCAACAGATTTACTTAATTTATAACAAACTTGATATTGTCAAAAATAATTTCTTTCTTTTCGCCGGAATCATTCTGTATCTTCACCGTAAACTCAAGCGGAGAATCTTTTCCATTAACTCGGCTTAATGTATGTTTTTTTGCTTCATCAATTTTACTCGATACTTCAATGTTTACGGCTCTAATAAATAAAACGATAAATTGCAAAACTAGTTCTAATATTTCCTTTGGACTTTTATCATGAAGAAGTCCTTCATAAAGGATATTATCATAAGCCTCGTCATAACCAATGACTAAATGTTCATCGACAAAGATAATTTCAGAAACACTGAAAGGCGTGAACAAAGCTACTGATCTTCCAAAAAAGTGAAGGGCAAATTCACTGTCATCTCCCTCGAAACAGATCACCTGTATTTTTTCTGTACTTGTTTCATCTAGTTTTTTTTCATCAACAGAATAAATATGAATATCGAGCTCTGGATATTTCTTTAGCGGATTTACTAAATATTCAATTATTTCTTTGTTGGAAAAAACTAGACGGTTTATTTTTTTCGTTAATACATCCCATATTACAGATTGGAGACCGAACATCCAAGCTTTATGAAAAACCAATTGAGAAATATCGGAAGATAATGGATCAAGCTGGGACCTTCTTCTTGTAATATACGACAAATCTTCATCATGTAACTTATCCCATAATTCTCTGTTTGCTGGTAGATTTAGATAATCACGTACCAAACCTACTTCTTCTTTATTGTTCGGCTCGCCGCAATTAATGTTAAATATAATATTGCCAATAACTACTTCACGGCTTTCGTCAGAGTCTTTTGTTAAATATACAATATATTCACCAACAGGGTATCCGCTTTCTTTGCGCCTTACTTCTTTT
>JAITVO010000026.1 GCA_031285765.1 Cytophagaceae bacterium
AGCGCAGTTTACATGAACGTAAATGAGCATTTTATCGTCCGAAGCATAACGAAAAAATTGGAGTTTTTAGAGGTTCCCATTATTCAATTACGAAACATAGTTAATGATTAACCATTAAAATTCTTTCCCCATAATAAATCGGAAATTGCCTCCACCTCCACTTCCATCCTGCGTATGCGGCGTGTCGAAGCCGTAGCCCCAGTCGATACCCATCAAACCGAACATAGGCAATACGATGCGCACACCTACTCCGGCAGCACGCTTCAAGTCGAAAGGATTAAAGGTGCGAAAATCAGCCCATGTGTTCCCCGCTTCTACAAAGCCCAGCGCCCAAACGCTTGCCGATGGCTGAAGCGTTAATGGATAACGCAGTTCTGCTGTGAGTTTCGAATAGATGTTACCATTGTAATTCAAGCCTAACGATGTTCCATTGCTATATACAGGGCTCAATACTGTAAGACTGCCGTTTTCGTATCCGCGCATACCAATCATTTCGCTGGCATTGTAACTGTAGCCCGACATTCCGTCGCCGCCCAGTTCATATTTGCCAAAAGGCGTGCGTTTGTACTTGTTGTAATAGCCTATGAATCCGTACTCCATGCGCGTCATAAAAACTAATTTCTGTGCAGCGTCGAGCGACTTAAACATTGAGCCTTTAAATGTCCACTTGTGAAATTCAATCAGTTTGTACCGTTCTTGAGGTGTTGCATTCGAAAAGTCTTTTCCCGATATGAGCGAATAGGGAGGCGTAAACTCAACGCCTAACGAAATGTCGGAACCTTGACGGGTATATAACGGATTGTCGATTGAAACCCGAGAAAACATCAGCCGGAAACTGAGACTGTTTGCTTTGCCATCGGGAAAATCGGGAGATAATAAGGCATAATTCTTCATGTTGTAGCGCTGGATACTTGCTTCGGTGTACATCTGAAAAAAATCGTCGGGCCACGAAAGACGCTTGCCGAAACCTATCGACAATCCCAATACGCGCATATATTTGTCCTCGTCGTAATAATTTTTGCTCATGCTGTTGCTGCCGTAACCGTCGTAACCATAGCCGTAACCACCATAATAGCCATAATTATTCATCATACTGTTATAATAGTTCTGGTTAACGCCTGTTTGAACAGAATAATAACCTGTTATGCTCAACGAGTTGGGGCGCTTTCCTCCCAGCCATGGCTCAACAAACTGAACGCTGTATGACTGAAAGTAGCGTCCCTGCGTTTGCGCCCTCAGCGCAAGCGTTTGTCCGTCGCCGGCAGGCAGTGGCATCCATGCCGATTTGTTAAAAATATTGCGTATCGAAAAGTTGGAGAACTTCAGCCCCAGCGAACCAATAAACATGCCGCCACCAAAGCCGCCAGACAGTTCGACCTGGTCGTTTGCCTTTTCTTCGAGGTTCAGTTCAATATCAACAGTACCTTTGTCGGGGTCGGGCATGGGAACGGGATTAATCTTTTCGGGGTCGAAATGTTGTAATGCCGCCAGCTCGCGAACAGAACGAATAATTGCCGACTTGTCGAACAGCTGTCCGGGCTTTACGCGAAGTTCGCGCCGCACTACGTGCTCGTTGGTTTTGGTATTTCCCAGAATAATAATGTTGTCGATTTCAGCCTGTTCGCCTTCGAATATGCGCATTTCCAAATCAACGGTGTCGCCGTCGATGCGTATATCAACAGGAATGATACGGCTGAAAAGATACCCGTTATTCATATAAAGATTATGAACGGCGTCGTCTTCCTCAAATAGCCGCTTGTCGAGCAGCGTTTGATTAAACACGTCGCCCTTGTTGATGCGGAGCGCATAAGTAAGGTACTCGCCCGGATAAATACTGTTGCCCACCCAGCTGATGTCGCCAAAATAGTATTTACGCCCTTCGCTTACGCGGATAAGTACGTCAACGGAGTTGTCGGGGTTGTGCGAAATTGAGTCGTGAACAATGTAGGCGTCGCGATAACCTTTTTCGTTGTATTTTTCGACGATACGCGCCAAGTCTTCGCGGTAAAGCTCTTCTACAAACTTCTTTGTGCGAAAAAAGTTTCGTATCAAATTGCGCTCGTTAGTCTTTTTGGTATAGCGGTTCAACTTGCCGTAGGAGAATACTTCGTTGCCCTCGAAAGTGAGTTTGTTTACTTTTACTTTCGTTTTTTTATCGACGTTAATATCCAGAAACACATGATTTACTTTTGAGGTATCGTCGCGCTGCACAATGGTTACTTCGGTGTTTAGAAATCCTTTGTCCACAAAATAATCTTTGATGTATCTTTCAGCTCTATCGACCAAATAGGATGTAACCTGACTGCCTTTCATCATGGCAACCTTTTCGTCAATGGCGTCGCGCTCGCTCTTTTTGAGTCCGGTATAGTTGATTTCCGAAAGGCGAGGGCGCTCCTGAAGGTAAATCTCCAAATCGACTGACCGCCCTTCTATTTTTGTGGCGAATATTTTAACGTCCGAAAAAAGTCCGTATTCCCAATACTTTTTAATGGCTTGGGTAATTTCCTCGCCGGGGATGGTTATTTCCTGACCTTCTTTGAGTCCCGACAAGCCGGCAAGGATTTTGGGGTCATTGTTCAGGTCGCCCGTTACGTTGATAGACGAAATAATAAGTCGTCGAGGTTTTCCTGTGTAGGATATTTCGGGAGCAGCCGTTTGTCCGGCAATATACATGAGCGGCAGTAAACTTAATAACAGTGCCGGAATCAATCGTTTCAACATTTATTTTTTATTAATGGTTAACTGGTCGCCTGTTTTACCGAACCTTCTTTCGCGCTTCTGATAATCGAGCAACGCAGTGTAAAAATGTTCCTTACTAAAATCGGGCCACAATACTTCTGTAAAGTATAATTCTGAATAAGCAATTTGCCAAAGCATGAAATTACTGATACGCAACTCGCCTCCGGTGCGTATTAAAAGTTCGGGGTCGGGCATTCCGGCGGTCGATAAAAAGTTGTTGAAAACATTGCCGGTGATGTCGGCAACTGCTATTTCTCCGCTTTGTACGGCTGCTGCCGCTTTTTTTACGGCTTCAATAATTTCCCACTGCGAACCGTAGTTCAGCGCCAATGTAAGTGTAAGCCCTGTGTTTGTCGACGTCCGGCTAATGCATCCGTTCAGCTCATCGGCTACCCGTGCAGGAAGCCTGCTGAGTTCGCCAATGGTTTTCAACTTTACATTGTTTTTTATCAGTCCTTCGGTTTCGTCGGCTATTGTTGAAACAAGCAACGCCATCAGTGCACTCACTTCGGCTTGGGGGCGGTTCCAGTTTTCGGTCGAAAAAACATAAAGTGTAAGGTATTCCACACCTGTTTCGGATGCAGCTTCGGTAATTTCGCGCACGGTGCGCACGCCTCGCTTGTGTCCAAACATGCGGGCAGCGCCTTTTTTTTTAGCCCAGCGCCCATTGCCGTCCATAATAATAACTACGTGGCGGGGAATCTTATCTTTATCCAAATCTTTTTTTGCCGACATTCATTTAAAGTTTTAAACTTTTAACCCGAAAAACGGCGCAAAGATAATATTTATTTTCATATTCCGGTGCTGTGCATTTTGCTGAAAGGGCAATTGTATAAAAATATTGAATGATTTTTAGCTATTGATGGCTCGTTGGGGGACAATAGCATAGCTATATGAAATGCTTGCTAAGTACCCAACATAAATTAATTGATACAATCATTTTACCACAAAGTTCACAAAGAACACACAAGGCTCACAAAAACACAGTGTCGTTTGTGGACAACTTCGTGCTCCCTGTGGTTTAGTTTTAGTGTAAAATTTTTTTTGACCCATACTTAAACTATTATAACTGTATTTTTCCACAATACAGCCCTGTCATTAGATGAGATGTGATTTTTTAGCGAATTTGGATTATCTGCCGGATAAATAAGTCATATATGAATGATGCGCTGTACATATCCCTGAAAGAAATCTTCTTCCCCCCAAGTCTGGGGAAACCGTCCCCAAACTTGGGGAAACAATCCCCAAACTTGGGGAAACAATCCCCAAACTTGGGGAAACAATCCCCAAACTTGGGGAAACAATCCCCAAACTTGGGGAAACCGCCCCCAAACTTGGGGAAGCCGTCCCCAAACTTGGGGAAACAATCCCCAAACTTGGGGAAACAATCCCCAAACTTGGGGAAACCGTCCCCAAACTTGGGGAAACCGCATACAGTGGCACCGATTTTATCCCGTTTTTTCAAAGCCAAAATTCCGTTTTGGGCAAACGGATGCCGTAAGCACATCTGTATTTATACTCAAACAAAAATGGTTTGCAAATAACAGTGGATTCCAGTTTTTAACTGTTCAGTTTTATTTATTGACGAGGGGATTAATCCCCTTGTTGCTTTTATTCGCAAATCAATTCTGTTTGAGTATAAGTACCCAACATAAATTAATTGATACAGTCATTTTACCACAAAGTTCGCAAAGGGCACACAAGGCTTAATAACACAGCCTTTATTATGTTACATCTTAACGGGGTCTATTCCTTACAGGCAGCCTTGTTTTGCAGGCAAATAGCACAAAGCTCAATTTGTAAAAAAACAACTCCAAATGTCTTGTAAATACATTTGGAGTAATCAGGAATTTCTTTACCTTTGCCGCCTAATTTTTTAAATACATATAGAATGAAAAGAACATTAAGTTTAATGATTGCTGTATTTTTAATGATTGCAGCTGCGAAAGCACAGGATGCGACTCAACTGATGACCGAATTTAAGTCATCGACGCGAGCCGAAAATATCAAATCGCTGAATGAAGCAAAAGATGCCCTTCAAGGCTCGGGCATCCAGAGTTTGGATAAGATGGCAGAGCGTTCGAGCGAGCTGCTTGCATCGTTGCAAACCATCGGCGACACCATTCCAAGTGTTTACGAGCGTGTGTTTAACGAGACAATGGAAGGGTTAAACAACGACGACCTGCAAAAGCCCACCGTTGAGGAACTCGAAGGTTTGGCAGCCGAAATTGCAAATAGCGCCACAGCTATTGCTACCGCATCATCCGACTTGGAAAGTGTGTCGAATGACGTTGTCAAAATTCGTAACCCTCTGCAGGTAAGGAAAGCGGCAAGCGCATTAAATTATTCTAAAAATGCAATTAAGTTTGCCAAAGACGAAGTGGCGCTTCAAGGCAAATTAGTTGCAGCCTTGCTCGAACAGCTAAAATCGGACATCGGGCTGTAACATTTTATCAAGTAACACAAAAAAACCGGCGAAATACTCCGCCGGTTTTTTGTGTTACTTACTTATGTTACGCAATTTATCACCACATGGTGTGAGTGTCTGTTTTTTATTTTCTGTACCCTTTCCCAAGTTGGGAGAACAGTTTCCAAAACTTTTTACCCATTTCCCAACGTGGGACGATACATTTTTTTGCTTTTACCTGTTCTTACCAATTGGGCAGACAGTTTTTTTAACTTTTTTCTTTTTTTACAAATTATGAGAACAGTTTTTTATTGTAATATTGCTCCTCACATTCAAAAAAAACAGTGCGTAACGTCGATTGGTAAAATAAGATAATGAAGCAAATGTTGGTAAAATACAGAACTGCTGAGATTGTTTTATATGTAAAATGAGATTTGTAGAATGAAATTTCTCAAAATTATATTTTTCGAGACTTGCGACTGAGATAAAAGCGGAGTTTACCTTTAGTAAATGAGTATTTTGGCGAAGGAGCATGACGAATAAAAGCAGTTTTTTAAAGTTTCCATAATAAAGTTCCATCCCCGCAGAACTGTTTTGCAGTAATATCGATGTAAAAATTCGTGCTTGCGTAACATGAGTAATTATTATAACTTTGCAAAATGACAGAATCATTCAAATTAACTCAACGCACAGGTTTGGTGCTCGAAGGAGGCGGATTCAGAGCAATTTTTACGGCTGCCGTGTTGGAACTGTTTCATCAAAACAACATCTTTTTTCCATACGTTGTGGGTGTATCGGCAGGCGGAGCTTACGGTGTTTCGTATGTAACCCGCCAGCAGGGGCGTAATTTGGCAACCAGCTGTTATGTCAGCGATAAGCGCTATTGCGGAGTAAAACATCTAATACGCAGTGGAAATTATTTTAACTGGGATTTTGTTTATCAGCAAATACCCATGGAACTGCTTCCCCTTGATTACGATGCGTTGCGTAACTCTGCAACTCATTTTCAGGTTGCAGTTACCAACTGCCAAACCGCTTGCGCCGAATATTTTGATGTTACAGGTCCGTTGGCTTCGCCCGAACGATTGTGCAAGTTGTTGACAGCGACCTCTTCGCTACCGTTTATTTCAAAAATGAAGGTAATTGACAACAGTAAATACCTTGATGGCGGCTTAGTCGACGCCATTCCCTTTGACCACGCATTGCGTATGAACAATAGCCGTGCAGTGGTTGTGCTCACACGCCCCAAAGGATATGTAAAAGAACAATCGAAAAGTGATTCGCTATTTGGCGCTGTTTATCGCAAGTATCCCACCCTTGTAAAAGTTATGAACGAAAGAGCCGACAGTTATAACAAAAAACTGAAACAGATAGAACAGCTCGAAGCACAAGGGCAACTATTTGTGATACGTCCCCGTGAAGCCATTCCCGTTGGACGGATGCAAAACAACCCACAGTTGCTTGCCAATGTTTATTTCGAGGTGATGAACGAAATAGCTGAAGATGTTGATAAACTGAAGCGATGGCTGACATGACCGTATCAACCGGCGAGAACTGGATTGAAAACCTTGACAATAAAGAATTGAGAGATTTGATTGAACTGAAATAGGTAAAAAAGAGATTTAAAATGAAAAACACCACCTTACTCCTCTCACTGCTGTTGCAGATAACCATTTTTTCGCACGTTTTTGCACAAAACGGCAGAATACTAAACATTGAAGAAGCCGTAATGGGGCAGGTCGGCACGTTTGCGCCCGCAACACTAACCGCTTTGCAGTGGCGTCCCCAAACTGCCTTTTACACTTATGCGTCGGGCGATTCGCTAATTCAAACCGACGCCCGTAGCGGCAAAACATCCCTGCTGCTTACTTTAAAGCAAGTAAATGACGCTCTTGCGAAAGAGAAATTATCAAAAATACCGAGCATAGCGTATGTCGCGTGGAAATCGACCGATCACCTAACCATCTACGCCCGCGAAGGGAAAGTTTTTTTCGACGTCATCCATAAAAAAATTGACCGGATTCATCGAAACATAGAGGGAGCTGCCCACGTAGAAGAGTCGTCGGTAGAAGAGTTGCTTGCATATACCGTCGAAAATAATCTATACATCCGTAAACCCGACGGCGAAACCATTCAGCTGACGCACGATGCTCCCATGTCGGGAATCGTAAATGGACAAGTGGTGCATCGAAACGAATTTGGTATCACAAAAGGGATTTTCTGGTCACCCCAAGCCGACTTTTTGGCATTTTACCGTATGGACGAAAGCATGGTTACCGATTACCCTTTGGTTGACATCACTGCACGCACCGCCGAATTGAACAGTACCAAATATCCAATGGCTGGGATGGCGAGCCACGAGGTTACGCTTGGAATTTACAACATGAATACAGGCAAAACTGTTTTTATGAAAACCGGCGAGCCGACCGACCAATATCTTACCGGCATTGCGTGGGCTCCCGATGCAAAAAGCGTTTACATTGCGTTGCTCAATCGCGACCAGAATCACCTCCGCCTCAACGAGTACGACGCAACCTCGGGCGAACTGCTCAAAACACTGTTTGAAGAAAAGAACAACAGGTATGTGGAACCGGCAGAGCCAATGCTTTTTATGAAAACTCGCCCCGATGAATTTATCTGGCAAAGCCAGCGCGACGGACACAATCATCTTTACCTTTACAACCGGTCGGGAAAACTCATCACTCAGCTCACCAAAGGCGAATGGGATGTTACCGAAATCGCCGGCTTCGATTCAAAAGAAAATACCGTGTATTATGTTTCCACACAGGAAAGTCCCTTGCAGCGCCATCTTTATACCATTGATATGAAATCGGTAAAAACAATCCTGCTCACTGCCGAACACGGAACACATCATCCCGTGATGAACATCAACGAAGGTTATTTTATCGACCGAATAACGAGTACCGACGTTCCTCTCAAAATTGACCTCTGTCGTATAACCGGAAAGATTGTCCGTAATTTGCTGACAGCCGAAAATCCGTACAAAGACATCGCCATGCCTGAAATGGAAATGATTACGCTTATCGCAAACGACGGTGTAACACCGCTTTACGGACGATTGATTAAACCTTTGAAATCCACCGGCGACACAAAACATCCTGTCATCGTATATGTTTACGGAGGTCCGCACGCACAGCTTGTAACCGACACATGGCTGGGCGGCGCCCGTTTGTGGGAATATTACATGGCGCAAAAAGGCTATGCAATGTTCACTCTCGACAATCGCGGCTCGTCAGGGCGTGGATTCAACTTCGAAAGCGTCATTCACCGCCGGCTCGGCGAGCTGGAGTTGCACGACCAACTTACAGGCGTCAATTATCTTAAAAAGTTGCCATACATTGATACCACAAGGATTGGCGTTCACGGCTGGAGTTTCGGCGGCTTTATGACCACCAACATGATGCTGAATGTGGCAGAAACGTTCAAGGTTGGAGTGGCAGGCGGCCCCGTAATGGACTGGAGCCTCTACGAAGTGATGTACGGTGAGCGTTACATGGATATGCCCGCACTGAATCCCGAAGGATACGCCCGTGCAAATATGATTTCCAAAGCCTCTCAACTAAAAGGAAAACTGCTGCTTATTCATGGCGACATCGACAACGTAGTAGTAATGCAGCACAGTTTACAATTTATCCGCGAGTGTGTAAGCAACAACATTCCTATTGATTTTTTTGTATATCCGCAACACAAGCACAACGTGGTGGGAAAAGACCGCATTCATTTGATGCAAAAGATTACGGACTATTTCGACAGCAATCTGTAGCTGTCGAAAAGTATTTTGAACAGTCTTTTTGGTCTATACTCAAACAGAATTGATTTGCGAATAA
>JAITVO010000039.1 GCA_031285765.1 Cytophagaceae bacterium
CAATAGACTTCTTCGGAAAATAGTATTGAAACGCACATTTACACCTGCTCAACCGTTCATCCTGACAAGGGGATTAATCCCCTTGTTAATAGAGATGCGGCATCAGCAGCCATGGGGCATGCCCCATTGTCAAAAGGAACGGTAGAATATCCGCGAAAGCGATGAGATAGCGGGTGTAAATAAAACATCCTGTCGCTATTTTCCGAAGAAGTCCAATTTTGTTTGAGTATAATTTTCAACTTTCAATTCTCCACCCTCAATCTTTCCCAATTTTCACTATCTTTGCCCCTCAGTTTTTTTTAACCCTCAATTTAAAGCATGAAAGTATGCATTGCTGAAAAGCCGAGTGTGGCACGCGAAATTGCGCAGGTGGTAGGAGCCACAAGCCGCAGGGACGGTTACTTTGAAGGTAACGGCTATCAGGTTACTTGGACGTTTGGACATCTGTGTACCCTCAAAGAACCGCACGACTACCTCCCCGAGTGGAAGAAGTGGAGCTTGGGAATGTTGCCCCTTATTCCGTCGCGCTTCGGCATCCGGCTTATCGACGAACAGGGAATTATCAAGCAGTTCCGTATCATCGAACAGCTTGTGCAAAAAGCCGAAACAGTTATTAACTGCGGCGATGCGGGGCAGGAGGGAGAAGTAATTCAGCGCTGGGTACTGATAAAGGCTAAGTGCGCGTGTCCCGTAAAACGACTGTGGATATCGTCGCTGACGGAGGAAGCCCTTCGCGACGGATTTGCGCACCTTCGCGACGGAAAGGAGTTCGACCGCCTGTTTGCAGCGGGCAACTCACGCGCCATTGGCGACTGGCTGCTCGGAATTAACGCCACACGGCTGTACACCCTCAAATACGGGCAGCAGGGGCAGGTACTCTCCGTTGGACGGGTGCAAACGCCTACGCTTGCGCTGATAGTAGCACGCCAGAAGGAGATTGACAACTTCCAGCCTCAGCCCTACTGGGAACTGAAGACGGTGTACCGCGACGTAACCTTTTCTAACACCGAAGGACGCTATCTTGTAAAGGAAGAAGCCGAGCGGGCGCTGGAAACCATTCGCGGAAAAGAATTTGAAGTAACCGCATTCGGGCACAAAAAGGGAAACGAAGCGCCTCCACGCCTGTTTGACCTCACATCGCTTCAGGTAGAGTGCAACAGGAAGTTCGCTTTTTCGGCAGAAGAAACTCTTAAAACGATACAGTCGCTGTACGAAAAAAAACTCACCACTTATCCACGCGTCGATACCACCTTTTTGAGCAGCGACATCTACCCCAAAGTGCCGACTATTCTCAAAGGTCTTAAACCGTACCAAACGCTGACGGAGCCTTTGCTCACGAAAAAAATACCGAAGTCGAAAAAAGTTTTTGACGACGCCAAAATCACCGACCACCACGCCATTATTCCCACAGGGCAAAATCCGTCGTCGTCGTTAAGCCGCGACGAAAAATTGGTGTTCGACCTCGTGGCACGCCGCTTTATCGCCGCTTTTTATCCCGACAGCGTTATTAATACCACAACCGTTGAGGGACGGGTTGAGAATGTTAATTTTAAAGCCACAGGAAAGCAGATTGTAGAGGACGGATGGCGCGTGGTTTTCAACAGGGAAAAGGACGAAAACTCGGAAGAAAACATTATGCCCGAATTTGTAAAAGGCGAGCGGGGAGCGCATACGCCCGACCTTCAGGAGAAAGAAACCCAGCCGCCGAAGCCTTACACCGAAGCCACCCTCCTGCGGGCAATGGAAACGGCTGGCAAACAGGTTGAAGACGAGGAACTGCGCGATTTAATGAAAGAAAACGGCATTGGCCGCCCCTCCACACGCGCCAATATCATCGAAACACTTTTTAAGCGCAAGTACATAGCCCGTAACCGTAAGAGCCTCTACGCCACCGTTACAGGCATACAGTTAATTGATACCATCAACACGGAACTCATCAAGTCGGCAGAACTTACAGGCATCTGGGAAAAAAAACTTCGCGACATCGAACGCGGCGCTTACGACATTGCCGTTTTTATGCAGGAGTTGAAACAGATGGTTTCGGACATCGTTTTTACGGTACGTCGCCTGCCAACCATCAAGATTGACGTTGCCGACGATGCGCCGACCGGCAAAAAAGAGAAAGCGAAAGCAGCCGACAGCGCCGCCACTCCTGTAAAATGTCCACGCTGTGGCGAAGGTGTTATGCTTAAGGGCAAACAGGCGTGGGGCTGTTCGCGCTTCAAAGAAGGCTGCAACACTACCGTTCCCTTCACGTTTGCCGGAAAAACCCTTACCGACACGCAAATGCAACAGCTTCTTACCAAAGGCAAAACCTCTGTAATAAAAGGAATAGAGATAGACGGCAAAAAAGTATCCGCCTCTATCATTCTCGACGAAAATTACAAAATGAAAGCCAACGTGGAACAGCCCCGCGAGATGAATTGTCCCAAATGCAAAACAGGTACGTTCATCAAGGGAAAGTCGGCTTATGGATGCGAAAACTACCGTCAGGGCTGTCGCGTTGTAATTCCTTTTGAGTTTATGGGTAAAAAACTCACCGAAAGTCAGATATTCGATCTTCTCCTCAAGGGCAAAACTGCAAAATTGAAAGGCTTCCGCGATGCTTCGGGCAACGAAAAAAGTGGACGGCTTGTGTGGAACAGAAACTTTGAGGTGGTAATGGAAGGGTAGAGGAGTGGGGGGGTGAATACGCCTGTTTTATAGCAATTTTATTTGTTGTAAGTCATTTTATAAGCGGGAAATAAAAAATAGTTAGCTACTGAGGTTATTTAATTTGTAACTCGTGTTAGTGTCTTTTTTTATAACGCCGTTAGGCATTATATACTCAAACAGAATAGATTTGCGAATAAAAGCAACAAGGGGATTAATCCCCTTGTCAATAACTAAAACTGAACAGTTAAAAGCTGGAATCCCCTGTTATTTGCAAACCATTTTTGTTTGAGTATAAAAAAAGAAAGTGCGTATAAACATAGACTCAAAATTATCAAAAGTCTATTAAAACCCTAAATCGCGCAAAATGTATCCCGAGTAATCTTTTAAGATTGGCTGATACGCTTCGTGAAATAATTTAGAAGAAATAATAAAATCGGCTGATGAACGGTTGTATGCCGATGGTATATTGTAAAGCGTAGAAATTCGCAGCAGCGCCTTTACGTCCACATCGTGCGGTTGCGGCTGCATTGGGTCCCAAAGAAAAATAAGAACATCAATCTTGCCTTCGCTAATCATGGCGCCAAGTTGCTGGTCGCCGCCAAGAGGTCCCGATTTGAGTCGCATAACTTCGGGACAAATTTCATTATTATCTTCCGCTTTCCGAAACAGCGCTTCCGAAACAAGTTTTCCGGTTGTGCCTGTGCAAACAAGTTTATGCGGAATCAATTCCCGCCAGTTCCATTTAACCCACTCAATCATATCTTCCTTGCGATTGTCGTGAGCTACCAAAGCAATTACTTTTTTCCGTTTCATTCTTTTATCGTATTAAACATATTCAATTTTCGGGGGGCAAAGTTAAACAAAACAATATTACTGTGCTGTTACAAAAAAAATAAATGTAATTTTGCGGCTCATTTTAAAGCAAAATATATATGAGCGGTTTTTTTGGATGTGTATCAAGGAAGGAATGTGTGGGTGATGTATTTTACGGAACCGACTATCATTCGCATTTGGGAACTAAAAGAGCTGGGATGGCGCTTTTTAACGGCGAAAATTTTATTCGTGCCATTCACAGCATCGAAAGCGCTTATTTCAGAAACAAATTTGAGCCTGAACTCGACAAATTTGCCGGTTCCACGCAAGGTATTGGAATCATCAGCGACATGGAGGCGCAACCCATCACTATCACATCGCATTTGGGGCGATATTCGGTGGTTACGGTAGGGCGAATTGACAATATTGATGAAATTGCAGCACAACTGTTACGCGAAAAGATTCATTTTTCGGAACTCTCCAAATCCGAAATCAATCCCACCGAAGTTGTGTGCATACTTATCAACAAAGGCGAAACATTTAAGGAAGGTATCGAAATTGTTTACAATACCATCAAAGGTTCCTGCTCGTTTCTTATTCTTACCGAAAGTTGTATTTATGCTTCGCGCGATAAGCTGGGACGGTCGCCTGTTATTATCGGAAAAGACGAATTTGGATATGTTGTTGCATCCGAAAGTTCATCGTTTACCAATTTGGGCTATTCGATTGTAAGGGATTTGGGACCCGGCGAAACTGTCCGTGTGTCGAAAGACGGTTTTACTACCATACTTGGACCTCGCCAGCGGCAGCAAACATGTTCATTTCTTTGGGTTTATTATGGTTACCCGTCGGCGCAGTACGAAGGTATCAATGTTGAAGAGGCGCGTTACCGCTGTGGCGCGGCAATTGGTAAACGCGACGACCTTGACGCCGATTACGTTGCGGGCATCCCCGATTCGGGTGTAGGACATGCTATTGGCTATTCCAATGCAAAAAAAATTCCTTACAAACGCCCCTTTGTGAAATATACGCCTACGTGGCCTCGCAGTTTTATGCCACAAAACCAGAACATGCGCGATTTGGTTGCAAAAATGAAACTGTTGCCCAACGAAGCATTTACTAAAAATTCTAAAATAGTATTTCTCGACGATTCTATTGTGCGCGGAACTCAGCTGAAAGATAACGTAGTGAAACTGCGCGAGTACGGAGTGAAAGAAGTTCACATCCGCATTGCCTGTCCGCCGTTGCTGTTTCCTTGTTGCTTTTTGAATTTCTCCACATCGCGTTCTACTTTCGACCTTTTTGCCCGCCGCGTTGTGCGCGACCTCGAAGGAACATCCGATTTAACCGATGAGTTGTTGCTGCCCTACACCAATCCCGATTCGGATAAATTCAAATTAATGGTGAAAACAATGTGCAACCATTTGCAACTTGATTCGTTAAAATTTCAGCGTCTTGACGATTTGATTGAAGCCATCGGTCTCCCAAAGGAAAAACTCTGTACACATTGCTGGGATAATTCGAGTTATATGGAATAGTAATGAGACGCTTTGAAGTACAATGGGCTGAGTTGAATATTAACGTCGCCAATCTCTTATCCTGTCCAACTTACACCCTTTTGTGGATATAACCGTATTTCTGGAACCTTAGATTTGCAGTACCAAAACGTATAATTTTGCAAGACAAAAGTATGTTATACTCAAACAAAAATGGTTTGCAAATAACAGAGGATTCCAATTTTAACTGTTCAGTTTTATTTATTGACAAGGGGATTAATCGCCTTGTTGCTTTTATTCGCAAATCAATTCTGTTTGAGTATAATTACCCATGTTACGCAAAATGTCAAACTGCGTCCCGCAGGGACAATATTTTATTTTTCCATGTGTTATCCCGTTAAGGATAATATGATGGTAGAAAAATGATGACCTAAAATTTCCAGCATGCTGTCAGGTATGCGACGAAATGTTACATATACATGCCACATTTCGTCGCATACGGGATGTGGGCATGAAATAACTCTGATTTTTACCAACATTTAATACCTTAATGGACAGATATTAAATGAAATTACCCAATGGCTACTCCTTGCATAAGCCTTGTAATAAAAAATTATCATTGTAAATCAGCAATATAAAACTTTTCGTAAAATTGTTTTCTAAATAACTTTGGTTTATAATATAAACAACTCTATCTTTGTGGCGAAATTTAAAACACACCATTATGACAACAGATAACCGCCGTGAAAAAGCGGAAAAACGGGTAGAGGCTTTGCGCGGGTTTTATTTCCACTGCCTTTCCTATTGCCTTATCAATGCTGGGCTGTTTTGCATTAACTGCCTCACAACTCCCGGACACTGGTGGTTCTATTACCCATTGCTCGGCTGGGGCATTGGGCTGCTTATAAACGGACTTTCAGTTTGGAAACGTGGCAGTTTATGGGGCGACAGTTGGAAAGAACGCAAAATAGAAGAGATTTTGAAAAATGAGCGGTAAATCTTTTATGAATAAAGATAAAGTAACAAAATTACAAATTAAATATCCTGAAAATCAATAGCCTGATTTGATTATACCAACTGATTATCAGCCGTATTGTTTTATACTTGGGAGAAAAGGCGGCAATCCATTAGTTGCTGTATGTATGAATCCGAGTGCGGCACGAGTAGAATATTCAGATATGACAATCAATACAGCTATCAGTGCTGCTGAAAAATTGGGCTACGATGGATGGATAGTAATCAAAAATCAGCGCAAATCCTCTTCAAACAATGTTATATATGTGCTAACAATAATTTTTTTACCCATCAAGTTTATAGTATAAACCAATTTGCAAAACCAAAACAATGACAAAAAACACTCTATTTTTACTGTTCTTTGCAGTTTTTGCCACGCAGCTGCAAGCTCAAACAAAACTTTCGGGCGAAGTGCTTGACCGTGCCGGTTTACCCATTCACGGTGCGTTGGTCAATTTCAACAGTGGACAGTTGCACACCGTTACTGATAACAGCGGAAAGTTTACGTTTGCATTGTCCGACAGCCTGAAAAATCGCTCCATAAGTGTTTCGTTTTTGGGCTACAAAACCAAAACCATGACCATAAACCGCGGTCAGGAGTTTGTCCGCGTGGTGCTTATTGAGAACGCAATCAGCCTTAACGCCGTAACCGTAACAGCCTCGAAACACGGGCATTTTAGCGACTATTCGGCGCAGACCATACAAATATCATCGTTTGATATTGTTACCAATCCTTCGGCAATGGCTGATATTATCGGAAATATGCGTGCACTGCCGGGTGTTCAGACTAATGAGACTGATGGTCGGCTGATTGTGCAGGGCGGCAGTCCCGACGAGTCGAAATATTACATTAACGAGCTGATTGTGGCTAATCCGTACAATCTGTCGGCAACCAATTCAGGCGTGCGCAGCCGTTTTACTTCCGACCTGTTCGAGGGAATTGCGTTGCAGTCAGGCGGTTTCAATGCCGAGTTTGGGCAGGCGTTGTCGGGCATTGTAAACCTCAACACCAAAGAGCAGGCGAAAATGGACGAAAAAACCGATATTCAGTTGTCGCCCATTTTTGCAGGTATGACACAGGCGGGTAAGGGTGAATCGTATGCCTTTCGCGCCAATGTGATGTACAACGACATGGAGTTTTACAACAAACTGTTTCCCGATGCTTACGATTGGAAGAGACCTTACCGTCAGTTGGCTGCGGATTTTTTTCTGAACAAAGAGTTTTCGCACAAAACCAAAATGACGGCACAAATGAACGCAAGTTCGGCAGGCGGTGAATTTATGTGGTGCAACGTGGACAGTGTGCCGTTTATCAACCGCATGTCGGAGAGTTATTTTTATGCGCAGGTAAATGTGTATCATGCCATGAGCCAAAAGTTCAGCCTGACGGCGGCTTCAAACGTAGTTTTCAACCGATTGAATGCTACTGAAGTGCGCTATACGGGCGATAAAATAGAAACCGCAGGCATTTGGAATCACAACAAAGTGAATATGCAATACAGCAGTGGAAAACTGACCAACCGCACCGGCGCAGAGCTTATTGTCAATCCTTACAAAAGGCTGTATGCGGTTTATGGCGCCGATTATTCTGCCAAAATCAGAAACAAACTTTGGAGTTTGTACAACGACACCAAAATTTTCGTTGGTCAAAACTTTACGTTCAGTGCAGGCTTGCGTGGCGAATATTCCGAATACCTGAACAAGTTAAACTTCTCGCCGCGTTTATATGCGGGTTATCGGCTGAATGGTGAAAATACGCTGTCGGCTTCGGTAGGCAAATACTACCAGTTGCCCGATGTGGAGTACCTTACTATGAGTCGCTCGCTCAATTTTGCTTCGGCAACAAAAGGTACGCTGTCGTACAGCTATGTCAATGCCAAGCGTGGCGAGCGGTTGCAATTTGATGCCTATTATAAAAGCTACAACCGTCTTGTAACTTACGCGCAGGGAGAGTTTGCACTCGAAAACATTGCTGCCGCAGGAAAGGGTTACGGTTACGGCGCCGATATTTTCTGGAAAAGCAATTTTCGGAAAATGGAATATTGGCTTACCTATTCGTTTAACAATACCCAAAAACGGTACGCCTATTTTGCCCAACAGGTGTCGCCAACCTACATTGCACCGCACTCGTTTAATGTGGTGCTGAAATACTGGATTGCACCGCTGAAATCATTAGTTGGAGCAGCTTACAACATTACCGCAAGTGCGCCCTATTACAGTGAAGTTGCACCTTACGACAAATTAGGCAACACGCCGCTGCGAAATCGATTAGATGTGTCGTGGTCGTTTCTGCCAAAACAGTGGATAGTGGTGCATTTGGGCTGCACCAACGTGCTGGGAACGCGAAACGTGTATGGCTACGAATATTCGCAGGTAACACAAGGATTACGCCGCGAAATAACAAGCCCCGACAAGCGGTTTCTGTTACTCGGTGTATTTATCACCCTAAGCCACAATAAAGAGTTGAATCAATTGAAAGATTTATAATATGAAAAGCGGTGTGTATATATCTTGTATCCTTTGTGGCATATAATATTTTAACCACAAATGTTACAAATAATTGCACAATGTTCACAATGAATTTAGAAAGGATTTTTTTATGCAATACAAATAAATAGAGGTTTAACCAATAAATTAATTAAAGTATGAACAAATTTTTTTTAGCAGTATCACTGATGCTTGCAACCGTTGCGCTAAGCGCACAGCACAAATTGACCGTTACCGTTGACGGTATCGACAAAACAAAAGGCAAAATGTTTATTGCCGTTTATGACGAGGCTAACTACATGAAACAGCCTCTTTACGGCACTGTTGCCAAAGTCGATACGCAGGAAGTAACAGCTGTTATTGACAGCGTGTCAGCAGGGTGTTATGCCGTAGTTATTTTTCACGACATAAACGATAACGGCAAATTGGATATGGGCGCTTTCGGTCCCACCGAACCCTACGGTTACAGTAACAACGCCAAAGGTCAGTACGGTCCGCCGTCATTTGCCGACTGTGCGATTAAGGTGGAAGACGATACAGCAGTGTATGTAACGGTGGAGTAGTGCCGCATTGCAATGCGGCTGTGTGTGTGATTGCTGTTTTTTTAGAGGCTGTATCAAAACTAAAATTATCTCTCGGAGGAGCGAATATTTGAAATCAATCTCGGAGAGGGGTACGAATAAAAGAGGACTGAAAAACACTTTTGACACACCCTCACGTGCATTGTGCGGTTTCATTGCAGGGACGCAATTAATTGCGCCCCTGCATACGCACAGATACCAAACCGGTATGCGGTTAACTTTAAAATGCCTGATAAATTCTTCGCTTCATTTTGTAATTCAAAAACGAATTTAGCTTTTTATTGTTTCGTTATCAGGTTTTTGCTTGTGTAAATTCCAATTCGCCATTGCAACACTCTTACTCGCATTTGCATAACAATATTCGCACAAATGCGGACAAGTATTGTATTCGCCAATATCTTTGCTGACAATGCAACCGCAATATTGGCGTTGCCCCTTGTCCTTGTTGTTTCGTTTTTTTTCAACACTGCCATTTGGATTAAGTATATCGGGTGGTATTATTTTTACACCCAAAAAATCCATAAGCGCCTTATCGTGAGAAAAAAGTTTTATCACTAAATCGTCATCAATGCACTTGTTATGAGTAACTCCGTATTTTTCCAAATTTATTTGTTCAGCACAGGTAGCCAGTTCAAAATGCCACTTTTCATTCAACCGTTGCAGTCCTGCTGCAAGTTCGTTCATTGTTCGTTCGTTAAACTCCTGATATGGAATAATGCTACTTCGTAAATTGTTCCGAACCTTCTTGTAAGTTTTAATGTCGGCAAAACTGAAAACCAATTTGTTGGTATGATTTTTCAGTTGATTGCCGATGTTTTCAATCTTTTGTAACAGCTCATCAACGCCAGTTTTATCAGTCGAAACGAGCGGGTCGAAACGCCATATTACCTTTTCTTTTCCTGCGTGCTCCGATAGTTTAATAAATGTTTCAACCCGTGCCTGAACAGTCGCAACGTTCGGCTCTAACTTTTCGGCGTCATAATCGTTGAGTGTAAATTGAAAGTAATAATTAATGCCTTTGTCGTTCAAATAATCCAAATGTTTCAGCATCGGCTTGTGATTTTTCGACCAAAAAACAATAAGCCTCGTATTTTGAAACGACACATACAACGGCACGCCGTTAAACGGATTTGTCCATTTTACATATCCTGCTTTCAGGCGGTTGATAAACCAGTCGGAATAAAATGCGGGAATATCAGTAGAGCGGCTCGCCGATATGATAACAGGGGCTTGCGCTTCGACAAGTTCCCCGCTTTGTATTTTTATTTTTGCTTTATTCCAAGCCATACTCTATTTACATAAAAAATTGTAGCAAAGGTATGCTTTTAAAATGGATTGGCAGTCGTTTATTCTGTTTTCTTGATATAGCCTGATTTATCAAACGTATTGCTGCCGAGATGAACCAACTTAAGGATGACTTTGAACGCATACCCGGACTGCCCTACACCCAAGAGGAGCGCATTGAGCCGGTACGCAGGGTTTACGTCGCCGGGCGTACAGTTACTTCGGAAAAACTCGAAAAAAGAATAGAGTTATGGGAACCTCTAAAAACTCAAAGTTCGAGGCTTGCGAGGCGATAAAAGCGCCGTTTACATGAACGTAAATGAGCATTTTCTCGTCCGAAGCATAACGAAGAAATTGGAGTTTTTAGAGGTTTCCTTATGATAGTTCAGTGGGTTGCCTCAACAGAGGACTTAATACCTCTCCGTAACGATGTTTATACTCAAACAAAAATGGTTTGCAAATAACAGAGGATTCCAGTTTTAACTGTTCAGTTTTACTTATCAACAAGGGGATTAATCTCCTTGTTGCTTTTATTCGCAAATCAATTCTGTTTGAGTATAAACGATACTAACAATAGAATTGAGGCTGAAGAGTTAATTTTCAACTCTCAACTAACAAAGCGTGGAAACCAATTAAAAGTGTTTACATGTTTTTTTTGCCAAAAAGTAAAATACCCTCAAAGGGGGGTAGTAGAGCAATTTTTTGTTCCCGAATTTTGCAGCGAGAATTGAGAGGGGAAGAGGTAAGAAATGAAGAGTGGAAATTTGAAAATGATACAAAGGTATCACTCGGTAAGGTGGCAACCATCCACACAGGCAGGAGGTTGTTCAAAAAGGACGCGGATGACACGGGTTATTGCCGATAATGCAAAGAGGTGAAATTTGTATTTGTATTATATCCGCGTCATCCTTTCAAAAATTGTTTTTGCAGGAGCAGGGTTCGCCCTCTCACCAAATAAATAGAGTATTAATGTTAATTATTTTTTCAAGTTATGTTTAATTTCAGTTTGAGGAAAGTGGCAGCGGCAGTTGCCTGCCTCGCAGCATTTACATTTGGCGCAACAGCAGGTGCGCAGAATTTTACCAAAGGCGACAACGTGGCAAGCGGCGCCATCGGTTTCGGGGGCTACTATTCGGACGTCCTGTATTCCGAAGGCAGCAGCCTGCCTGTTATTTCGCTCTACTACGAGCGCGGCATCAAGGATAACCTGTGGGACGAAAAAAGTTCCATTGGCATTGGCGGTATGCTCGGCTACACATCGTTCGACTACGGTGGACTTGGTGGATTTAAAACGAGCCACACCGTTATTGGCGCACGCGGCGCACTGCACTATCAGTTTGTTGACAAACTCGACACCTATACGGGGCTGTTCCTTGGGTACGACATCGTGAGCTTTAAATGGAACGACAGCACGTGGGGAGGCACAAACAATGCCGCCGGCAGTGCATTCGACTATTCGTGGTTTATTGGCGCACGTTATTATTTTACCGGCACTTTTGCCGTTTTCGGCGAACTGGGTGTTGGGCTTGCACCTGTTAATATTGGTGTGGCACTGAAGTTTTAACAGAAAAACAGAGTATAACCGCCTGTTGCATCAAGGCTCAACGCAGTGTTGCATCGAGGCTCAACGCAGTGTTGCATCGAGGCACCCACTCGGTAAGGAGGTAACCTCGCAGCAAAAAGCATAACAGGCATCAGCCGTCCCTAAATGGGAGGTTAAACCAGTTTCAACAGTATGTAATCAAAAGTTTATTTCAAATTTCAACAGTATGTTTAAATCAAATTTCAGTTTGAGGAACATGGCGGCGATAGCCGTCTGCCTCGCAGCAGTAATATTTTCGGGGTGCGACCCCGAAGAACTCCTATCGGGCGAAAAGGCAATTACCGCCTTTGGCTTTACCACTCCCGCAGCAACGGGCGTGATTAACGAAGCGGCGAAAACCATCGTCGTGGATGTGCCTGCGGGCACGGATGTAAAGGCGCTTGCACCCGTAATTGCGATGTCGTCGCCGCTGGCAACCGTAACTCCGGGTAACGGCGTGCCCAACGACTTCACTAATCCTGTAACTTACACCGTTACGGCACAGGACGGCAGCACGGCGGCTTACACCGTTACTGTAAATGCTACCGGCGGCGGCGGCGAACAGCACGATGCCAACCTTATCCTTCCCGACGGGCAGGCATGGGTGATGGATGGTACTGGCGGCACTTCGTCGGGATACATTTTTAAGGGCGATGGTACCTACGGCTACTACTGGGGTACGTGGACGCTCACCTCGCAGGGCACATGGAGCACGAGCGGTAACAGCCTCACCATTAACCAGACGGGCGTTGGTGCGCAGAGGTACACCTACACGGTGGCAAACGGAACGTTTACCATGAAGAATGCGTTTGGCGATGAGTACGTCTATCTCAAAAAGGCGGCACCTTCGGGCGGCGGCAACACCGGCACTCCGCAGGAACTCGGTAGCTACATCGGCGAAAGCCGCACGCTGGCCGACCTGGGGCTGGAGGTGGACTACATTGTGCCCAACTGGGTGCAGTTCCAAAACAACGCGGTGATTACTGTCGAAGCGGGCGTGTGCATCGCCTTCACGAGCACGTCAGGCTCGATGACCGTAACCGGCGGAGCAACCATTAAGATGAACGGCACTGCCGACAAGCCCATACAGCTGCGCGGGGCTGCCGCCAACTTCGGCACCGAAAAAGGCTCGTGGGGATACCTCTACATCAATACCAACAGCGACAACGTGCTGCAATACGTAGAGTGCATCAATGGCGGACGTGCCGACGATGCCGGCGTGGTGCGCATCGGCAGCGGGGCGCAGGTAACCATGACCAACTGCACCGTCAACGGCTCGCTCGGCATGGGCGTTTCCACCGGCGGCAGCGTGGCGGTATTCAAGAAGTTTGAGAACAACACCATCAAGAACTGCAACAAAGCGCCCGTGTATCTCGACCACATTTCGCACGCAGCCGCCATTGACGAAACTTCGGCGCTGGCAGAGAATGCCGAAAAGTTCATCACCATCGGCGGTTACGACTATATGAACGCTACCGACATGACCCTCAAGCCTGCCACCGTGCCCTACCACCTTTCGGGCTGGTTCTCTGTGGAAAAGGCGCTCACCGTGGAGGCAGGCGTGCGTTTCCTGATGAACACCAATGCAAGTATCACGGTAAGCAACATGGGTACGCTCAAGATGAACGGCACCGCCGAAAAGCCCATCACGGTGGACGGCTACGTGAACAGCACCGAAAAAGGTTCGTGGCAGTACATCGCCATCAATACCAACAACGCCAACACGCTGCAATACGTGCAGATGACCAATGGCGGCGACGATGTGGACGGCGGCGTGCTGCGCTTCGGCAACGAAGGCAAGGCGGCGGTTGACCACTGCACCATCGACGGCGCGAAGGGCTACGGCATCACCACGGGCAGCGGCACGGTGTTTACCTCGTTTACCGACAACAAGGTGAACAACTGCAACAAGTCGCCGATATATCTCGACCACATCGCCACGACCGCAGCCTTCGACAAGAGCTCCACCTTTACGGGAAATACAGACAATTATATCTACATCAACGGCTATGATTATCTCAACGACGCCGACCTTGTTACCAAAGGCGCTACTATTCCTTACTACCTGTACGGCTGGACGCAAATAGATAAGAAGTGGACGGTGAGTGATGCCGACTTCTACATGAGCAACAACGTCGGGCTGACCGTCAGTGGTCTTGGGCGCATCATTGCCACCAACTGCACCTTCGACCGCCTGCCCGACATGGGCTACCAGTGGCCTTCCATCGGCCTGGGCGGCGACAACGGCAGCACGTTCACCAACTGCACCTTTATGAACGGCGGCAAGGATACCGATAGCGGCATGGTGAATATCAACTCCGGCGCAGCGTTTGCGTTCACCGGCTGCAAGTTCAACAGCACCACGCAGTACGGCGTGCGCATCAACAGCAGCGAAGCCCTGCTCGGAAGCACAGTTACCGGCAGCGGCAACACGTTCAGCGGCTGCACCAAAGGCAATGTAAGGCTGTATAACGGCACGGTGAGCGATAACTTCTGAATGTTTTCAACTAAAAATAAGTTGAAAGTTACATACGGTAGCAGAGCATCACTGCATACGGTAGTAGTAGTACATCGCTGCATACGGTAGTAGTATATGATTACATACGGTAGCAGTATTTAATTCAATGAGAACTGGAGAGTTGGGAGTTAATTTTCAACTCTCCAGTTTCTATTTTCAACTAAATTCGTATTTTTGCGGGGCGAAATTTTAATACATACAGTTATGACAATACCAATTATAGCTAACTCTAAATAAAAAAATGTTATGAAGACTAAATTCATCGCATGCCTTATTGCAGGCATTTGTTGCGCGGGCGTATCGTTTGCGCAGTTTGTTCACGGAACATCATCAACCTACATTGCGCCCAAAGACGAACTGGTGCGCGAGAAATTAGACCATTGGCAAGACCAGAAATTTGGCATGATTGTTCACTGGGGATTGTATTCCATTCCGGGAATTGTTGAATCGTGGTCAATCTGCTCCGAAGACGAGAGTTGGATTCCACGCGACAGCACAATGGCTTACGACGATTATAAAAAATGGTACTTTAATCTGGCAAAAGAGTTTAATCCCGTAAAGTTCGACCCTTTGCAGTGGGCAAAGGCAGGCAAGGCGGCTGGCATGAACTATATAGTGTTTACCACCAAGCATCACGATGGCTATTGCCTGTTCGACAGCAAAGAAACCGACTTTAAGGTTACAAACGGACTGTTTGCAGGCAATCCCAAAGCCAACATTGCTAAACATGTATTTGAGGCATTCCGTCAGGAAGGCTACATGATTGGCGCATACTTTTCGAAACCCGACTGGCACAGTCAGGATTACTGGTGGGACAGGTATGCCACACCCAATCGAAACGTCAATTACCGTATCAGCCAGCATCAGTGGAAGTGGAACAGGTTCAAGGAATATACTTTTAATCAGATAAGCGAACTGATGCACAACTATGGGAGCATCGACATTCTTTGGTTGGATGGCGGATGGGTGCGTCCGCTTACCGAAGAGGAACAGCGCATTGGAAACCGAAGTTCGCAGGACATCGACATGCCGCGCATTGCCGCGATGGCTCGCAAGGCGCATCCCGGATTGCTGATGGTTGACCGCACGGTACATGGCGAATACGAAAATTATCAAACGCCCGAACAGAACATTCCCCCTGTGCAGCTGCCATATCCGTGGGAAACGTGCATGACGCTGGGAGCGGACTGGGGGTATGTGCCCAATCAGTCCTATAAACCATCACGCAAAGTTATTCACAGCCTAATTGAAATTGTTGCAAAAGGCGGCAGCCTGCTGCTCGGCGTAGGTCCATTGCCCGAAGGTTTGTTGCCCGACATCGTTGTTGAACGTCTTCGCGAAATAGGCGCGTGGACGTCGCAAAACGGCAACGCTATTTATGCTACCCGTAGCACATCACATTATAACGATGGAAACGTGTGGTTCACTCAAAGCAAGGATGGAAAAACGCTTTACGCGATGGCATGTTTGCAGGAAGGCGAATCAATTCCGACAAAAGTGGAGTGGGGGAGTAACATTCCGGCAAAAGGCGCCAAGATGATTTTGCTACACACAGGCAAGGCTGTGAAATGGAAAATGGAAGGCGACAAAGTGGTGGTAACACTACCGAAAGACTTGCCAAAAGAGTTGCCTGCATTAGCATTTAAGTTTAAAAAGTAAATACAGTGAACTTCTAAAAACTACTTTTTCTTTGTTATGCTCTTTCGCCCAAATGCTTATTTACTCATGTTACGCAGTATTACTTTTGATAGCCTTGAAAAGGCTGAATCTTCATAACCGTATGCAAATGTAGGGGCGGGGTTTGCCCGCCCAGCGCAGCTTACGGGAAACAGACAACAGCACAGCTGCCCGCAAGGGCAGGGAGATACGAACGTCATTTTCCGCAGGCAACGCTCCGCTCTCCGATGCGGTTATGAATTGAAAATCGGCGGAGCCAATATTCAGCCTTTTCAAGGCTGTTTTGCGTAACATGAGTTATTTATTTCAGTAATAACACAAAGATGCGAAATTTATAGAAGTGTATTTTTTTACTCCCCCGTTTGCTTTTTCTTTATATATAAATTATTTTTGTCGGCTGTTGGCTGAAAGAAATGAAACATAATATCCTTTCAGTCTTTTGTAAAACAAGATTTCAAGTGGTTTCTAAAATCTAAAAAATATGATTAACAAAAATGCTTTAATTGACCGCTTTCTGCGGTACGTAAAAATAGACACGCAATCGGACGACACGGTTACCGACAGATTTCCAAGTACCGAAAAACAGTTGAATCTTTCCAATCTTTTGGTGCAGGAGTTGAAAGAAATGGGATTAAAAGATGTTTCGATTGACCAATATGGCTATGTAATGGCAACTGTTCCCGCAAATATCTTTACACAAATACCTGCGATTGGTTTTCTTGCGCATGTGGATACAGCGCCCGATATGCCCGGTAAAGATGTGAAGCCCCGTTTAATCGAAAAATACAATGGAAAGGATATTCAACTGAATCCCGAAGTTACTATTTCTGTAAAAGATTTTCCTGAAGTAACGGCTTACAAGGGACAAACATTGATTGTAACCGACGGTACTACGCTTTTAGGCGCCGACGACAAAGCCGGTATTGCCGAAATTATGACTGCCGTTGAATACATGGTCGCAAATCCTGAATTCAGGCATGGCGATGTGCGTATTGGCTTCACCGCAGATGAAGAGGTAGGGCGCGGCGTCGATTATTTTGACGTGAAACGTTTCAATGCCGACTTTGCCTATACGCTTGATGGTGGTGCTATTGGAGAATTGGAGTATGAAAACTTTAATGC
>JAITVO010000068.1 GCA_031285765.1 Cytophagaceae bacterium
TTTTGATTGTTTTTGCGTTGAGCGAACCCCGCAGGGCGGGTAAACCCCAATACGAGAGCATCCGTTTTGGGTAGGGGCAGGGTTTGCCCGCCCTTGTTGTATTGCCCGCCATATTCCACGTTTACCGTTATATACTCCACGTTTATACAGATAATATAAATACCGAGGAACGAACCCCAATACGAGGGCGGGCGAACCCCGCCCCTACGCATGTACCGTTTCTTTTCATTGTGTATTTATTTGGTTACCTACAACGATTAATCGTATTCTTCATAAAAACAGTCCGTTTGCCAATTTGCAGAATTGTTTGCAATATAATTGGCAATGCGGGTATAATCGGCATCGTTGCGAACGATGTGTTCGTAATAATTGCGTTGCCACAATTTTGCAGACAAATCAATTTGTTTTGTTGTTCGGTATTTAAAATATGCAATCATATTGCCCAATGTTGGTGCGTAGGGGCGGGGTTTGCCCACCCTGTTTGATTCACCCGCCCTGTCGGTTTTGCTTGTGCCCAATGGGTTATTTATTGGGTTTGTAAATTCAACAGGGCGGGCAAACCCCATAGGGTGGGCAGACCCCGCCCCTACGGTAACCGCATTGCTGGGGCTAACGATTTGCAATATGCCGTGAAAATGGTTGGGCATTACCACAAATTGGTGCAAATTAATATTCGGATATTTGGCTGGTAAATACAGCCATTCATTCTCTACCATTTTTCCGATTTCATTCAACCACATTTCGCCGTCCGCAATTTTACCAAACAAATATTCGCGGCTTTTTACGCAAATGGTTACAAAATACAACCCTTCCTGCGCGTAGTCGTAATTAAGCAGGCGCACAGAGCGGCGATGATGCAGGTCAGGATTATATCTGTTCATTGTATTTACATTTTTTTACCGTGTAGGGGCGGGGTTTGCCCGCCTATTGGGTTTACCCACCTATTGGATGAACCCTGTTGGAGTATTATCCGTGTACGATATGTATTCATTGTACGAACAACAGGGCGGGCAGACCCCGCCCCTACGCATGCACCGTGCGAGGCTTTTTTTATTGCTGTGCTTTAGAGCTATGCTCATCTACAATTAAAGTTGTCATATCCTTTATGTTTTTACATAAATCCCCGCAAAGATAATAATTCGGTTGGGAGTTATACTCAAACAGGAATTGTTTGCAATTTATGCAAATGGTTACAAAACACAACCCCTCCTGCGCGTAGCCATAATTGAGCAGGCACACCGAATGGTACAGCAATATATCAAAGTACGTTTTTTTTGTATAAATATTAATTCCATTGCTGAATGTTTTTTGGTCGGGAGTGCTTCAATTACACTCCAGTGTGCATCCCAACTCTCCATCCTCTATTACCGATTTATAATAGTCTACCATTAATTTGAACGGATAGCACTTTTTTGTCACGGTAATATCACTTTCCCATTCATACGTTCCACAAGTTGCGTAAAGATGGTAAGTGTTACCCAGCTCCAGTCCTGAAAAAGTTACCGTAGCTGGGTCTCCACAGGGCGGCGTAAAAAACGGATCATAGGGCTCCGTGAGTGTTTTCGTTCCAACTCCGCTTATCGTAACGGTTATATCTCCACAACCATGATCTTTTCCTGTAAAAACAGCAATGCTGCATTTTGTAGGGTCATTCTCATCACCACCATCACCACCATCATTACCACCTCCATTACCATCATCATCATCATCATCATCTCCCTCATTACCAATATCCGCACATTCAATAGCCCCGTCGCTAAAACCTCTTGCCCAGTCTGCCTGCTGTTCCGGAGTTAAAGTGCTCGGCGGGGTTTGTGCGTACCTAAGGGCGCACTCCCCTATACCTTCAATATCGCTATTGCTGTATGCCGCTCTCAGGCAATTGCAATAATCTTTGCCTACTTTAAGCCCTGCCGGATAATAATCTTTATTTTCTTCGCACGATAAAATCATAAGCAGAAGTAAAACTGCCGAAGATAAAAAAACTCGTTTCATAATATTTATTTTTTTAGTTTTTGTTTTAAAATCCAATGGACAGCCCTATTGTAAGGTACGACATGGCTCCGGTGTTAAATTCGCCCACAAGCCCAAAGCCTCGTCCCAGCCAGAAATGCGCTCCTGCGATGAATGAAAAATTGGAACCGCCGGCGCTTGAACTTGTTGGCATATACGAATTTTCTACTTCACTTGCCGAATCAGTTCTGACGGCGTGATAACCGAGCATAATACCCGAATAGGCATCAAGGCGGTTGCTGAACATGTACTGAAACAACCCTCTTCCACCGAACAGAAAATGAGTTGTGATTTGCTCTGTTGCTGCAACATAAGAACCGTATCCCGCCGTTTCAAACGAACTCATGTTTATACCGCCAATAACGCCTGCCCAAATTGATGCTTTGTTGTTAAGCAAACCGCCCTTCAGTCTGAAATCGAAAGTT
Source organism: Cytophagaceae bacterium (assembly GCA_031285765.1). Taxonomy (GTDB): domain Bacteria; phylum Bacteroidota; class Bacteroidia; order Bacteroidales; family Marinilabiliaceae; genus WRMI01. The sequence continues at coordinate 2,439 of JAITVO010000068.1, forward strand.
GTTATCATAGGCGGTATCATGGTACTAAATCCGGTGCCACTGAAATGGTTGTCAATTCCCAAGCCTAATGATATTATTCCTTTTTTCTGTTGCCAAGCACCCCGTACAGCAGGCGGTGCTGCCGCCAATTGAGCGCCGCTTTGCGGTGGCTGTACATATTGCGGCGGCGCCTGCTGCCCCTGTGACGGCGGCGTGTATTGCTGCTGTTGCTGAACAGGCTGCTGATAAACGGGCTGCTGCTGCGCAGGTAATTGCTGAACAGGCTGTTGATATACAGGCTGTTTCTGTGTCGGTTCTTCTTTAAAAACGTCTTTTTCGCCATTCTTATACTTAATAATAAACACGTCGGATTTCGGAACAGTGTAAGTTGGCCCGTTGGGATTCGAAAATTTTTTGTACTCAACCTCAGTTGAGCCTACTTTTTGAACAATGGCATTAATCTCGTCTCCACTGCGGAGAAAGATAACATCCTGCGCCCACATACCGGCGCTAATTCCGAACAATAATAATAACAATGTCAATTTTTGCATAATCTACTGTTTTTAAAATAATTTGTTATTGATTTATTTTTCCACAATCTTTTTAAACATACTCCAAGGCTTTCTGGCTTGGTATAGCGATTTTGTACCCGCAGGAACATATAGCGTTGCCTTATCGCAAAAAGCATCACCGGTGCCAAAAGCATCGGTGATGCTTTGAGGCGGAATTTGCCAGTGCACATGAACTTCGCTTATTTTTTTGCACGAAGCAAAGGCATTCCTGCGTATATCGGTTGCCGACACAGGAATATCAAGTTTTGTTAAACCGTTGCAGGATGCGAAAGCAGCGTCCATAAGTGTTTGCAAACTTTCGAGAAACTCAAGCGAAGTAAGGGATTCGCAATACGAGAATGCGTTTTCGCCAATAAACCGCAGGTTTTCATTAAAAGTAATAGACCTTATGGATTTACAGTTATAAAAAGCATACGACCTTATTTTCTTCAACTCTTTAGATAAAGTGAGTGATTCAAGAGCGCTGCAATCCGAAAAAGAGCGTTCGCCTATTTCTTCAAGTCCAATAGAAAGTTCGAGCGTTTTTGCACCTTTACAACCCTGAAAGGCGTGCATACCAATATATCGCCAAAATCCGCTCACAACAATCTCTGTAATATCTGTTTCAAAGTTAAAATTTTTATGCGTAGCCCATGGCGCCGAAGGCAGTCGGAACATGCTGTTGTCGGTTAACAGGTAATTGGGCATTTCTGCTCCTGTTCCATCAAGAATTGATTCTGGCGTATATTTGGAAACAATAAGTTTACCGTTTTCAAAACTCCAGTGTGCTGTTTTGCCGCTTTGAGTTTCAAACTCTTCCGATACAGGTTCGGCTGTTTTTTCTTCGTCGGAGTTTGGCTCATTCCAGCAGGAACTAAAAGCTACTGCTATAAGGCACAAAAGAGTCAAAAATGAAAATATTTTTGTTTTCATAAATATCAATATCAGTTTACTACAAAAATGGAATTTGCATTGTATTTGACACCCCATTGTGTGTCCTGTTTTTTGCCGTCTTTCAACAAAAAGCCAGTATCTTTTCCGCTAAACGTTTCATCATAGCCTGCCCAATATACAACATCTTCTTTCACAAATACGGAAGTTGAATAAGCTCTCGAATCATGTGTTGCGTTTTCATCCAAAGGAGGATAATCGTAAAGCAGTTTTCCGTTTTTCCACAGTTTTGCGGGCGAATAGTCGAAACGAGAATCAAAGTAGTTTCCTGCAACATAAATATTGCCGTTGTCATCAACATAAAGGCTTATGAAATTATATGTCCCCATGTCGGCGGTCGATAAAGACTGGCGATACAGAATATTCCCGTTTTTCCACACTGTAACATGTTGCATATTTTCGTAATTCTCAATATCAACATCTTCCCTGCCACATACATATACATCTCCATCCTTTACAAATATATCGTACAGAAACATATCGGCTAAGCCATATTGAACAGGACTCTGTGTTTGTGGAATTTCCTGCAATTCTCCGTTTTTCCATATAAATCCATCGTTATAACGATTGGTCAATACAACGTACACAATGCCGTTTTCTACATGCACGGCTTTGGCTTGCGAGCTGTACCGGTTATACAGTATCTGCTTTTCACCGTTTTTCCACAGTGTAGCATACTGTGCTTCGGAATTTCCGGAACATCCCGCCACATACACATCACCGCTGTAAACAAACATATCGGGCATAACGGAAAAATTCTCCATTTCAAAGAGTATGCTTCCGTTTTTCCATACGGCTACAGGCGCAGGTTCGGCATAGTTTAAACTGTAAGTAAGCAAATATACATCGCCGTTTTCAACGAAAACTGTACTGGCTCCTGAATATTTATGCAAAGTGTCCACTTCTATCAGTTTGCCGTTTTTCCACAGCACAGGGCCAAGATCGGACGTTGTTCCCGCTACATACACGGTGGTTTTTCCCGCTTCGGGGCGCCAGTCGATTACTTCCGGTTTATAGACTGGATAGTCTTCGGGTTTGTCGCGCGCAGTTTCGGTTTCAACAGCAGGGTCATCTCCACAGGCTGCAAAGATTACTGCAGTAAAGAGCAAAATAAATACTGATTTTACTGTTCTCATAATTGTTCGATTTTGAATTACCAGTGCCATACAATATCGTTTGTTGCTGGCAGTGCGGTTGTAGGTCCTTTGTTGTCGTTTGGCAGATAATAAACATTCCAGCCTTTTTTAAAGGAAACAAAACAATTGGAAGCCGTAATTACAACATCATTATCCACATAAATATGTCTTATTTCACCATTGTGGCCATATTCTCCATAATGACCCGCAAAACTCGAAAAATTTGTTACATGCCTGTTGTTTTTAAATGCACCAAAACCAGTCAGTACAGCGCATTTTACATCCCGATTGCTAATGTTTAGATTTCCGCTCGAAATAAAATCTGCGAAGCGATAGTCGAAATCGCCTTCGTCGAACAGGGGATAAAGTTTATCAATGGCAACAGTTTCGGGCAAACGCATTTTAAAACCGCCACCGGAATATGCACCGGCAGCAATTCCCTTGTTGTCGTAATCGGGGTTAGTCCTCTCAACCTCGTATGGATACCTGTTATCGGGCAACATAAAAAATGCCCTTACATCATCTATTTCCAGTGTATCTTTTCCACCGGTTTCATTAAACCGGAATATAGCGGTGCCCTCGCTGTTGGTAACTTTTGCATCAATACCAAAAATAGCACCGCTCGGCGGCGTGGTTTCATCGCTTGCCGACTCGCAGGCAGTAAACATTGCTCCCGCTGCAAGGCTTGCCAGTGTTGCAAATAAAAACTTACATGTTTTCATAAGTTTGAAACTTATTATTCCCTGTAAAAGATTCCGGTATCAGTTTCCGCTACACATTCAAACGTTGTTCCGTCGGACGAAAGCGTTATTTCGCAATCCCGCCACTCTACTCTTAGCAGCGTTATTTCGCCGGTAATCCAATTTTGGGAAGCAACCCTAAACAGCACCTCCCCTTTCCATGTTTTATCGCCTGTGGAAACCAGATTTCGAAAACATTGGTCTCCTATTTTGATAAAACCCGCCTGCACATATTCGTACCAGCCCCAACCATCATCCTTTTCGTTATACTCCGCTTTGGTTAATATTCCGACTGCACCGTTAATCTGAACCAAAACAAGTGCGTCACCCTCATGTCCCCATGTTCCGTCGAGCGAGGTTCCCGGCTTGCCTGTGCCGTTATTGTCATCTTCGCCGCTTGTTTCTACCGGTTCGTTCCAGCACGAAGTAAAGTTTACTGCCACAAAAAGCAGTGTTCCTAACATTAATATTGCCCTTTTCATTCTGTACTAATTTTTGTTGTTATGTAAAATACATTCTGTTTGCATTGCTAAAAAACAGTACAGATTACTTCAACAGTCCGCTGTCATAAATCTGCACTGCTCTTTCAATAATAAAACCGTTACGCTATTCATATATGTCCATATCAAGACATTCAACAGTGCCATCAGAGAAACCTCTTGCCCAGTCTGCCTGCTGTTCCGGAGTTAAACTGCTCGGTGGGGTTTGTGCGTATTTAAGGGCACACTCCCCTATACCTTCAACATCGCTATTGCTGTATGCCGCTTTCAGGCATTCGCAGTACGATTTGCCTACAGCAAGACCGTCGGGATAATAATCCTTATCCTTTTTTCCACACGATAAAACTGCGAGCAGAAGCATACCAGCTGCTAAAAATAAAAAACATCGTTTCATTGTAAATTAATTGTTTTGTTGCCCATCAAGCCTCTGAGCAGGTTAATGGTTACATATATAAAGGCAATATGGCTTGTAATGTTGCCAATATTGGGGTCGCAGTTCATTTTTTCGACCCCTTAGCATTTACGCACGTGTGTAAATAAATTTACACACGTATGAAAATTTATCTGCGCACGTGTGTAAATTTATTTTCATACGTGCGCAGATGCACCTCTTTGAAACGCACTGTTACTGTGCCTTTTCAAAGGAGATTTTCTGGAGGGCGGCTTTCAGTTCCACGCTTGGGGTAAATACTACCTTTACGCCTGAAATCATGCCCGCCCTGAACTCTGCGGCATTCTCCACACCTTCGCTCGAAAACGAGAGGCGCAGTGTGCCGAAGTCGCCAAGCTGCACGCTTTTGCCCATCAGCAAATAACGCGGCATGGTACCAAGCAGGCTTTCGATAACATTGGATACGTCGCCGCGCGACAGCGACGACAGTTCTACAATATCGGCAGCTATGTTTTTTTGTGTAACCTTGCCTTCGTTAACGGGCTGTGCGTAAAACTTCTTTTTACTGCGATCCTGCGGGTTAGCCCGCTCAATTAGTTTATACTTCATTTTAGAAATACTTGATTTAATGTATTACTATGCTTAAACAAATTTTTCGATGTTAAAATCGCGGCAAAATAACAGCAGAAAATAAAAGCTACCATGCAAAAACGTACATTTTTTCGAGTACAAAAGCGTACTTTTGTACGTTTGCGCCGTACTTTTTTGCCAATCGAATATCAAAATGTACATTTCGCATGCTTGTATCCACTAAAAATAAAGGAACGTGTAAAAAATAAAACAACTGTTTGATTTGTACAAATAAAAAATTAATTTTGCCCCGATTAAAAGTGATGAGATATGCTGGAAATTATAAATAAATTGATTTTTGCACTCCCTTTTGGAATGTACACCACATTCGGGGTGCTCACACTGGTTGCCACTATTGTTAAAGTACATGCAATTGACCTTATGCTCAGGCGCATACTGGGCGTGTATTTTATTTGTGCAGTAATAACGGGCGGACTTTTGCCTGTTTATTATTTCGACGGAGAGATGTTTGAACGCTTTAGCACCGTTTACTTTGGGGCAATGCTGCTCAACAGGGTAATGTGGTACCGTTTTGCACGCTATGCTACACTTTCTGGAAAACGCTTCAGCCGTTTGCACTACATTCTCCCTCTGTTCATCAGCTGCATTCTGTTGGCTGTTCAGCATCTGTCGGGCATTGGAGCTGCCGACTTTCAAACTCTTATGTTCACCATTTTCCTGTTGTTAGCCGCCGTGTACCTGATGCTGCTGCTCAGGGAAATACACAAGTTCCATATCAGGCAAGTGCTGAAGTACCTGACAGTGCACTCAGCCGACAGGTACAGGATTGCGCTCTACCTGTGCGAAACAGTAATGTTTACAGTTGTTTTTGGAGCGTTTCCCTTTTTTGGCGGGCAGCATCCCGAAATTGTCATTTCTGTAGCAATGAGCCTGTTTATACTGCTGGCGCTTGCTTTGGATATACCGCTTACCTACACAATTATACACCATTATATGATAACCGGCAAAGCGATGTCGCTGTTTCACTTTTCGGTGCAAGTTTGTTCGGAAACTGTAGCCGAAAGCAGCAGTTCCGAAAAACGGGCGGAAACTCTGCCCGATGATGCCCGACTGGTGGAACCTGACAATCCTGCTCATTGCAACCATCCGCGCAAGCGCCCTGATACAAAAGAATGCAGAAGGATAAACAAAGCCATATTTGAGGAGTATTTCCGTAAAAAGAAACCTTACCTGAACCATAACCTGACCATAATTGACCTTGCCGAATTGCTGCAAACCAACCGTACATACCTGTCGGGATACATCAACCGTACTTACGGCATCAATTTTTGCAGCTATGTGAACAGATGCCGCCTGCACGAACTGGAGAGGCTGATGGCTGCACCGGGTAACAGGGGTAAAACTCCCAGCGAACTGTACTTTCAGGCTGGCTTTAGCGACTATGTCGGATATATCCGTGCGAAACGGCGCGAAAATTTGTGAGGTTGGCGTGGCGTTTTATAAAATTGTTACGATATTTGGCGTTCAATTCAAAAACAGTGTCACTAAGATTCCACAAGCAGTAAAGTATGTGTTCACAGCAGGATTGCCGCTTTTGTTTGCCTCCTGTGTGTCGATGTCAACACTTCTGCTCGACACCGTGCCGAAGTATCTGCTCATGGGTAAAAGCGTGTCGCTGGGTGAACTCGGCACGCTGCGCATCACCTTTTCGAGCGCGGGTGTAGCTACCGCCGAAGAGTTTGTTGCAGGAAAAATCAAAGGAGTGCGGGTGCTCTTCACCCCTTCGCCCGTCCTGCGCAAAGCTATTACCGATATTAAGTTCGAGAAGGAGGCGTAGCTACATACGGTAGCAGCGCATCGTTACATACGCATGTAGCGCCTCGCTGCATGCGTATGTAGCATACACCTGCATGCGATAGTAGCGCTCCACTACATACGGTAGTAAGTAGCCGTTACATACGGTAGCAGTTCAAGGCTGCTGCCGTATGCTGTTTGAGAGGGGGCTTTGCCCGACTTTTGCAAAAGCAGCATCGAAACATCGGTGGTAACTTTTAGGGTGCGCCGTGCTCCGCCCTTTTCAAGGTTGGTGTTTTCGGGCGTGTCGGGTGGCTGTTGCAGGGAGTTGTATTTTTCGGTCGATAATGCTGCAAAGGTCGTGCGGGTAGTGCTTTTTGTATAGACTTCTTCGGAAAATAGTATTGAAACGCACATTTACACCTGCTCAACCGTTCATCCTGACAAGGGGATTAATCCCCTTGTTAATAGAGATGCGGCATCAGCAGCAATGGGGCATG
>JAITVO010000070.1 GCA_031285765.1 Cytophagaceae bacterium
AAAAACTCAAAGTTCGAGGCTTGCGAGGCGATAAAAGCGCAGTTTACATGAACGTAAATGAGCATTTTATCGTCCGAAGCATAACGAAGAAATTGGAGTTTTTAGAGGTTCCCTTATGTTTGTTCCAAATGAATGAGGTTGGTTAGTATTGAATATTTGTTTCTACTGAGTTTGCTTTATTTGCAAATAAGGTTTTGTTGTGGTTATTATCCTCCCCTTTTTTGAGTAGCTCGTTACGACATTGTTGCTTCCTTTTCGGCTTTTCGCCGTGCAAGAAACCGTTCAATGTCTTCGGGAGTTGTTTTCCAGCGTTCGTGCATCCAAACCCACTGGTCGGGCGCTTCACGGATTACTTTTTCATAAATGGCGGTGTAAATGCGCGTATTCTCCAGCAGGTCGTGTGCGGTATCGCTTGTGTCAATCAGCGGCAGCGGAGGATGAATGGTAAATTTGTAGCGATTGTTGGGATAACGGCGCATAAACATGGGCACAACGGGGACTTTGGTGTCTAATGCCAATCGCGCTGCACCAACGGGCGTATAGGCAGACTTGCCAAAGAAGTCAATAAACACGCCCTTTGCCTGCGTATCCTGATCGACCATAATAATCATGCACTCGCCCTTTGCCAGCGCTTCGAGCAGTTTGGGATAGGCATTGCCTCTGCCAATGTTTTTCATTCCTCTTTTTTGGCGAAAGCCAACAATCAGCCTGTTGATACGTTCATTTGGCATTCGGCGGCTCACGGCAGTGGTATCGAATCCAAGTATGGGCGGCATAATAGCCGAAAATTCCCATGAACTGGTGTGCCCCGTCAGGCAAAGTACGCCACGCCCTTCGGCGTAAGCCTTTTCGAGATGTTCAACGCCTTCAAAGTCTATTATTTTGTCAAACTGCCGGCGCGTGGTGTAATGCAGGGTGTGCAGGTAGTCGGCAAAGATCAGCGCCATGTTCACAAACACCTGTTTAGCCATTCGTTTTATTTCGACGTGCGACATGGTGTCGCCAAAAGCAATGGTAATATTCTTTATTGTCTTCTTGCGCTCATTTGCAACTACTCTGAATGACAGTTTACCCAAAGCTCCGAATATAAAAAGCGTCCATCGGCGCGGAAAAAACCTTACTGTGGCAATAAACAGTTTGATAAAGAAAACGAGAACGGGGTATTTTATTCCCCGTCTTATCTGTTTAAATGTTATTTTACTTTTCATAATAGTTTAAATTGATACGATATATATTTACTGTGCGCTACTCTCATTCTTTTTTCACAACACACTCGCCATATATTTATCAAAGCCATCGGTATATGCAACGCCCTGAATACCGCTATCGGTAAGTTCGTAAATAAAGCAGCCTTCGACATTGGGGATACGCTCAATCAACGTCATGGCATCGTCCACCCCGAGCACCATGCAGGCAGTGGCATAGGCGTCGGCAGTCATGCAGTCGTCGGCTACAATCGACGTGCTGAGTATCGACAACTGAACAGCATAGCCCGTTCGCGGGTCGATGGTATGGGCAAACTTCTTTCCATCTTTAATATAATAGTTGCGATAGTTGCCGCTTGTAGCCAGCGCCTGCCCCGAAAGCTGAAGAATCAGTTTGTACTCGCCGTTTTGGGCAGCCGTAACGTCGTCAACGGGCTTGTTAATACCAATACGCCATGCGTTCCCTTTGGGATTAACGCCCGACGTTGCCACCTCGCCTCCTATTTCAACCGTGTAGTTGCCGATGCCGCGACTTTTCAGGAACTTTGCAACAACATCAACGCCGTAGCCTTTGGCAATGGCGCTTACGTTGAGCATAACGCCTTCTTTCTTTTTGTGAATGATGCCGTTTTCGATGTAAACGTTGTCCATGCCTACAAACTGCATTAGCGAATCAATAATTTCGGGTGTTACTTCTGTGCGTTTTTCGAAGCCGAATCCCCAGGCATTGGCTATCGGCGCAATGGTGATGTCGAATGCCCCGCCCGACTCGTGGTGTACTTCTTTTGCTTTCGCAAAAGTCTCCGTAAAAAAACGGTCGGCAACCACATCTTTTTCGCCTCTGTTAAAACGGCTGATAACAGAAGCAGTATCGAATGTGGAGAGCGAGCGGTTAAACAAATTCAGCAGTTCTTTAATCTCGCCGTGCAAATCACCCTCTACGTCTTCGTAGGTTAAATGATAAAAAGTGCCGAAAATCAGCCCTTCATTATAAATATATTTGGCAGAATTACTGCATCCTGCAAGCAAAATAAACGAAACAAACACATAAATACAACGCATTGCTCTATTTTTAATTGACGCGGCAAAGGTACACAATATTTTTGAGTGGAGAATTTAGACGCTGTTTGAATTACTAACTCATGTTACACAAAACAGCCTTGAAAAGGCTAAATCTTCATAACCGCACCGGCGAGCTGCTCGCTGAGCGTGTCGAAGCGGAGCGTTACCTGCAGAAAATGACGTTCGTATCTTCCTGCCTGCAAGGGCAGCTGTGCTGTTGTCTGTTTGCCGTAAGCTGCGCTTCGCAAACTTAAGGTTATGAAGGCTAAATCTTATTTTGAGGTGCTAAGAAAAATAATTAGCCAAACGAAAGTAGAAGAATTCCCTGTCTCTTGTCCCTGATTGATCATGATGAATCGTTGTATCCTGCTGTTAATATTTTCAGCCATGGCGTTAGTCTCCCCGAATCGAAACTAGTGTTATGTTAGTCTTCAAATGACGGATATAATTTTTTCAGTTTGATTTTTGCATCTTTCGTTGTAAATCTCCAGTGTATTTTGCATTCCTGTTGTTTCGGCTGTTCTGCCAC
>JAITVO010000023.1 GCA_031285765.1 Cytophagaceae bacterium
CTTGAATTTCGCCTTGCAGCTCGCCTCATCAGGAAACTCGCTCAAAAAATCTATCAACGTCATAATCTCTAATTTTTACGCAAAGATAATCATTTTAGGGAAATATACGGGTAGTCATTTTAATTTATTCAAAGAACAGATAAAAAATCTTGTAATAGATATTGCAAATAAAAATTATACAAAAATAGAATTGGAAAAAATAAATGGACGTGTAAATATAATTGATTTAGAACGTGTGATTGATGAATACAATCGAACCATAATACCATTACCAGATTCATTTGAAATTGATATGAATAAAGTATATCATATTAAAAAGGAAAACAATTTATTTGTTTTAATTGATTTATGGACAAAAGAAGAAGGGCGTAGTGATTTAACATTATCGTTAACATGTTTTTTAGAAAATAATGAGCCAATGATTAGAATAGATGATTTAGAGGTATTATAATGTATAAAACAATGGTGTACGCCCAAACGTCGCATAACAGGTTCTGTGTTCACATCCAAAAAATCATAGTTCAATCCATCAGGATTTAATGTAAAATGATATTTTACGGCAGGTATTGGGTATTAAAAATGAATTTGGCATGAAAATTAACAGATAATCGAATAAAAGTCGATTATCTGTTAATTTTTGTCTATACTTGCATTCGTATTAAGCATAAAAAAGATGAAGGCTTTAGAGCAATTTGGTAGTATTCCCGTTGATTCCGCGATACTGACAACGGTGTTAAATGATTATAAATCGCCTAATGATAAGATTTCCTCAATGGAAAAATCAGGCGATTTGATTCGTTTGAAGAAGGGGTTGTTTATCGTATCGCCGGAAATAAGCAATCAAAACATTTCCCGTGAACTGGCGGCTAACCACCTTTACGGGCCATCCTGTGTTTCACTTGAAAGCGCGTTGTCTTTTTACGGGTTGATTCCCGAAAAGGTGTATGCCGTTCGTTCGGTAACAACACGGTTATCGAAAGAATATGTTACGCCGCTTGGTAATTACGAATATGTAACCGTTTCCGAAGAATACTTCCAAATCGGCATCCGGCAGGAAATTGTAAACAACCGGTATGCTTACCTGATTGCTGCGCCTGAGAAGGCAATATGTGATATGATTGCAACTACACGCAACCTGCGATTAAGGTCTGTCAGGGCAATGCAGGAATATATTGAGGACGATTTACGGATAGACCTTTCTTCCATCGAATCATTCGATACGGGTATTATCAGGCAGTGCATCGCTACAGGCAAAAAGGAAATAGAATTTACTCAACTATTAAAATTATTGGCATAATGAGCAATAACGTATTCGACCAAATGTTGTCGCGTTACGAAGTAAAGACAAACGACGACTATACCAACGCCCTTCACGAAGTCATGCAGCAAACGGCTTTAGCTGGCTTGTACAGGGGTGGTTTCTTCAATAAGGCTGCTTTCTATGGCGGTACATGCCTTCGTATCTTCTATGGAATGCAACGATTTTCGGAAGATATGGACTTCTCGTTGTTGCAACCTGACAAAGATTTCAAGTTGGAAAATTATTTTGAATATATCGTTGCAGAATTTAAGGCGCTTGGCCGCGATGTGGTTATCACCAAAAAGGAAAAGAAACAACAAACGAATGTAGAATCTGCTTTCCTGAAAGACGATACGGCAATTTATAACCTGCAATTTAGAACGGAAAAGAGCGCGAAAATTAAAATAGAAGTGGATGTAAATCCACCATCCGGATTTACAACCGAACATAAATTGTTGTTGCTTCCGTTTTCGTTTATGACACGTTGCTATGTGCTACCCGATTTGTATGCAGGAAAAATGCACGCCCTGTCGTTCCGTGCCTGGAAAAACAGGGTGAAAGGGCGAGATTGGTACGACTTTGAATGGTATGTACGAAATAATGTGGCTTTGGATTTCAATCACCTTTGCCAACGTTCCTATCAGTTGGGTTCGTTGAAGGAAGGCGAACTGACACGGGATTCTTTCAAGCAACTGTTGAAAGATAAGATTGCGAAAACCAACATTGAAATGGTGAAGAACGATGTCCGTCCGTTTATCAAAAATCCTTCGGAAATGGATATTTGGTCAGACAACTACTTTACCCAATTGGTTGATATGATACGGTTTGAATAACATAAAACGAAAATCCATGAAAGATGTCCTTTTCAAGAGCTATAAGTGGTTTGTAGTCGGACTTTGGTTGGCACTCTTACTAACGATTTTCATGCAATTCTTAGAGGCATGCCCTTTTTCGCATTCGCCTTCCGTCCGCTACCTTTTTGAGCAAATACCTGCTGCCAAAAGCCTTGAAAAAGGGGGATATGAAAGTTTTTGTTTTCCAGTTTATAGCACTAACCTTGTTGTTTGCATTGTTCTATGCTTTTTTCACCAAAGGGTTTGTATGGCTCGAAACGCAGGGTGTATTTCCCCGCTCGGCTCTGCTTATTGGCTGAAACGGGTTGATTGCGATGATTTCAACCCTGACTGCCGCGTATAAAACAGTTTGCAAATATTGAACGCGGGTTTTCAAAGTAAAAAAGCATGGTTGGTTGATTGTGCTTTCTTGTTACTTTGTTGCTTCGTTCTGTACTTCTTTGCAGGTGTAACCCAACTTTTCAATCGACTTTTTCAGTTTCGCCTTGTCGGTTTTGTTCGGCTGGTAAGATACCGTTACCAACTGCTTTTCCAGATTGGTGGTCAAGTTCTTCACACCTTTTTCATAAGGTATGTTTTTCTTGATTTTCTGTTCGCAGTCATGGCAGTGCATATTTACCGAAAAAACGGCCTGCTCTTCCTTTGCTTTTCCTTTTTTGTTCTGTGCGGAAACAACGCCTGTGGCCAGCATCAATGCAACTGCCGCCATCATCATTCGTACTGTTTTCATGATATAAAATTTAAATTATTACTTTTTTGATTAGCTGTTATTTGAAACTCTTAATATTTATTCGATTTTAAGACGGCGAATCTACGTTTTTTAATTCTTAATTTCACTTGATTTCTCCGATGCGCAGGCGTATACCCGCATAAAATTTCCGCCCCATCAGCGGTCCCCAGATACGCGATGCATCAAAAATCGAGCCAAACGGATCGTTCGCCTCAATGATCGGATTTTTCTGTTTGTAGTTGAGGATATTTTCGCAACCGGCGTAAATATCCAGCCGCTTCGTCTTTTTAGTGATTTGGGCGAAGTAGAGCGGATAGGCGGGCGACCGTTCTTGCGCAGCGCTGTATCCTCCTTCCGACAAGCCGGGCAGGCGGCTGCTCCCGTTGAATTGAGCGGTAACGTCAATTTTCCACTTCTCGAAGTTGGTGGCGTATGAAAAGTTGAGCAGGCCGCGAAATTTACTGCTCAACGGCTTGTCAGCCGTAAACCGCTGTCCGTTGTGGCTGTACGTAACCCTGGTATCGCTCAGCCTGAACGCTGCAAATACGTCGAAACCCTTGAACGGCGTAGCCTGAACGTCCATTTGCCACGCATTGGCGTATGACTTTCCCTGCAAATTGTAGAAATAAATCTCCTGACGGTCATATTCCATATCCACAATGGCCTGATTATCGAAATCGGTACGGTAATAATCCATCCCAACGGTGATCGTCCGCTCTTCGGGCAGGTGGATGTAGAATGTAAGGTTTGCCCCGTAATTCCAAGCCTTTTCTATATCCAGATCATTTATAGCCAACACGTTCATACGTCTTGAAGAAGCGAGGTAGCCGATGTTTTCGGCGATCACGTTCGCTGACCGATAGCCCCGTCCCGCCGACACGCGGAAAATAATATCGTTGGTGAAATTGTATTTGACATTCGCCCGCGGCGTGAACAGCATCCCGTAACGATTATGGTAATCGCCACGCACACCGGCCATTACCGTCAGTTTTTCCTGAAAGGAATATGTGTACTGCGCAAAAGCGCCGGGTACAATATCCTCCCTGGCAAGCCGTATCGGCATTGGGGTGTTCACACTGTTCTTCGCGAGCGTGTCGCTGTACGTTTCGTCAAACCGGTCGTACAGAAAACTCGCGCCTGCCACATATTTGTGCGTTTCGTTGACCAAAAACGACGACACCAACACGTTGCTGTAAAACGTGTTCTGCTTCCCGTCGTACTGTTTGGCTCCATACGCCGATTCAATCTCGTGGCGCGTGAAACTGTTGATGATTCCGATGCTTTGGCCTTCGCGCCTGCCAAACGCAATACCCGTTTTGTTGAACGCTGAGATGTTGCTGTTCTCGATATCAGTTTGATAGCGGCGCATCGCACCGGTT
>JAITVO010000102.1 GCA_031285765.1 Cytophagaceae bacterium
AATTTTTCGCGTAATTCCTTGTCTTTGCTACGGTATTCTTTTTTCTTTTTGGCTGTATCGGCACTAAAATGCAAATGTCGAACTTCGAGTAATGATTTTTTCGTAACTTCAATTTGCGGGTCTTCAAACAAGTCGGCAGTAAAATCGCCTTCTTTTTTCTTATTCAATCCTATCAAAGTGTTGGCTGCCATAAATTTAGTTTCTAAGTTCGGGAGAGGTTTTATGCCAAAATTATCTGCCGCATCTTTGTTCGGTGTTTGTTCGCATATAAGCGAAATAAAAAATCGTAATTTACTTATTTGCACTGCTATTGACTGAATATCTACACCATAAATACAGTTCTCTATCAAGTGTAGTTTTAACTCAAAAATGGAATGAGAATAATCAATATTTTCCATCATACAAATTATTCTGTTCAAAATTCCCATCGGGAAAGCTCCTGAACCACAAGCTGGGTCAAGGATTTTTCCATTGCGCAATGCTTCGTAGATTTGCTTTTTTAATGGTGCCTCAATTTCTATTTTTTCGTTAAACAATTTTCTAAACACATCTTCATGTTGCTCTCCCACTGCTTGTTTCAGATAAGCAATCAGAGATTCATCGACCATATAATTGACAATTTCGCGAGGTGTATAAAACGAGCCGGATTGTTTGCGGGCAGTTTCTTTGGTTTCAGGGTTGTATGTCCCGAGCAAATTCTCAAATACTTTTCCCAAGAGTTCGGGGTCAAGCGCTACATTCACATCATTGGGCGTATTTTCTTCAATCGTAAAATTGTATTTGCCAAGCAGGGGTATAATTCCTTTGTCTTTCTCGAAAAACAAAACATTGGGAACGTGCGCTCTCGATTGTTTGTTGTTTTTTCGACTGAACCCATCGCAATAGATGATTTTCCCATTACTGTCGGACGTGTCTTTATCCAAACATTCAAATAAACCACCATTCAGAAAAGGAACTTTTCCAAACAATTCAACGACTTTATCGGTGGAAATAGAAAAGTCATCGGCATAACGGTAGAGCGTTTTTATGCCATATTGAGTTCTGTTTTCGTGGTATGTTCCATCGGTGGCAAATTTTCGGTCTTCGATTTTGTTATTGAGCGTTGCAAAAAACAGATTTTGCAGAATAGCTCTGTAATAATTATCCTGTTTGCTGTCTGTGGCTTCAAAATCTTTAAGAATAGATTTCAACTTGTCAATATCAAAAATCGTTTCGGGAACAAGATTTTTTTGTTTGATGAACCATACAAACATAAGCCTTGTGATAAGGCGAATAAGATGTTCGTCAATTTTCTTGCTTTCGATTTCGTTGGGGAAGGTTACGCCGATTTCGCCAGACAATGCCCACTGATACCATGCAAAAAGTTCGGCGTAAAACTCTTTGGTGAGTGTTTCCACAGAAAAGGCATTTTTCACATCTTCCAAAGTTGCCTTTCCGTTTTTAGCAGCGATAATTTTCAGGCGATCGGCAGGCGTTTTTGTTTTTGCGTTTTCGCCCAAAACGTATGTATATCGCTTGGGTGTAGTGTGTTCTATTACAAAATTCCCGCTTTCGTCAATCTTTGGCTCGCTACTGATGAAGGACATGCGGTATTCGGCATTTCGACTGTGCTCAATGACCGAATTGTGATAAAAAGCCAAGATACCGTGATAGCGAGTATGGTCAATAAACTTCTCAACCAAGTTGCGCAATCCTACGCGGTTACGTGCAATTTGAATACCTGCGAGTGTTTCAATATCAAGGATGGCAAGGATTTTACCATCAGTAAGTTTAACAGAGGCAAAACGTTGAATGGATTTTATGTTGTCATGGTCAACATCAACACTTTCGGCTTGCGTTTCAAATTGTATTTGAGATCCGAAAATTTCCATGAGCCAATTTTGCCAGTTTTGGCGACTGTATACTTGCTGTAAGTCTTGTTGTGTCATAATTTTTAATCCTTAATTATTTGTGATTTGCCAGGTACCGGTTTTGTCAGAACCAAGGCGGGTTAAAATATTTTCGTCTTTTAGTAACTTTATCTTCCTTTTAACTGTTGCAATTCCAATATTTAACAGTGATCGAATTTCATCTGCTGTTATGCTTGGATTTTCCTTTATCAAAATAAACACATTATAAGTTACGGTATCAAATTTTAGTTTTACAGTATCACTTACAGTATCATTTTGAAGTTTTACAGTATCATTGTCATCTTTTATTTCCTGTTGCATAAGATACTCGCCATAACCTATGTGCAATTCTCTGTTTTTTAACGAATTATTTTCATTAAAAAGAATATTGCCAAAAAAGTTCATCAAGTATTTCTGTGTGGCGTGAATACCGTTTGTCCAGTCGTTGTAATTAGCCCGCACAAGTGCGTTACGGAAATACCACGAATGTTTGGAAAATACTTCATTCCCAATTTTAAAGCCAAAACTTCGCAAGTATTTAATCGTAAAAACTGCTGTTGTGCGCGTGTTTCCTTCGCCAAAAACGTGAATTTGCCATAGTTCGGAAACAAATTTTGCAATATGCTCCGCCTGTTCCTGTTTTGATAAACCTTTGTATTTGAATCCTTTTTCTTCGTTAAAATCGTAATCAAGCGTAGCACGAATCATTTCATAATCAGAATAAAGTACCGTTTTTCCATCTAAAACCCATTCCGATTTTGTAATGTTGTAATCGCGTATTTTGCCTGCAAATTTATAAATGCCTGTAAAAAGTCGGCGGTGAATGGCAATGTACTCCAATGACGAAAAATTAAATGTAGTGTTCGACAACATTTCAGTAATACGCAAAGATACTTTGTCTGCCTCTTCTGTGCGATTGCTGTCGGCATTTTTTCTGACATCTTCCTGCTTGTAATAATTGTCAATTCGTTTTTTTACTTCGTCAATGGTAATATCACCCTCAATATTCTGCCTCGCATTTTCGAGCAGATATTCAGAGGGAGTAAGTCCATCAACTTGCTGCAAGCCGATAGCAATTTGCCAATTTTGGGCTTTTTCCTTCTGCGAGGGTTCGCCATGACGGATATATTCTTCAAAATCTTTCATGATTAACCACTACTTAAAACTTTCGCTGAATGGATTTGTATTCTGTATTTTGTTGTTCGGGCATAATTGTTATTTCTTTATTTGTTGTCAGTCATTCAGGTTGTTGAAACAAGATATGCTTTATAGCGGGTATCCAATCCGTGTGCTATATCAAAACCATTTCCTATGAGTACAATTCTATTCATTTTTTCGATATATCATGTGAAGCAACAATTTGTGCTACGCTTTCACTTCTTGTTTTCTGCAAGATGATACGGTTGCGGACTTCGTTTCTATAATCATTCAATTCCTCAAACAGATGAAGTATTTGTTGTTCGATGGGCAATGATGAAACTTTATTGAGCGACTTACTGATAAGTTCCAACACATCTACTTGTGCCGATTTAATTTCGTCTTCAAAATAGAGTTCGTAAACACAGGCATCTATCACTTTCTCAAAATGGGGCGCAATTATTTCATTATTGACTATGTCTGAGACAGGGGGATTATTTGCGCTTTTTAGATAAAGAATATAATCAACGAGCGAAATAATCGGCTGCTGAAGTTCTCTTGTTATGTCAATAATAGGGATTTGCAATAATGGTTCTTTGTCTATTTGAAAATTATTGCCTTGCATTTTTCCTTTGTTTTTTAACCAAAAAGCAATCAATTTTGAATTTAATAAACCAACCAAATATTTATGATTAAAACGATTTGTTTTTATCACATAAAAAGTTGCCGAAACATAACAATCAAAATTTGAATAAGAAAATGAAGGCTCTTCTACACATTTTCTTTGTACAATAATTTTTTCACCTTTAAAAAATCGCTCTTCGCGTGTACGGTGCAATCCATATGGTTTATTGTCAGAAGTAATCACATTTGCAAATCTATCCAAATGCCTTTTTAAGGTCGGATAATTATCCATAAGTACTGATTATAATTTAGTTTATATTATTATCTTTGTATCCCATTATGGGACGAGTAAATACTCCTGTTCTAACCACCACGCAGCGTAAGGAATTAGAGACAGGACTAAAAGAAG
>JAITVO010000230.1 GCA_031285765.1 Cytophagaceae bacterium
TGCCCTGTGTCCATTATCTCCAAATATCCGGCATAGTGGATAAGTTCCTTGTATTTATTCGGGGAGGGCGTAGCGGTGCACACGAATTTGTATTTAACACCCTTGAATTTATCCAAGAATATTTGATATATTTTCGACCCAAATGAACGCAAAACACTTGCCTCATCAAGGCTTGTTACCAAGAACCGCAAAGGGTCGATATTTCCATCTCTTACCCGCTCGTAATTCGTAATGCAGATAGATCCTGACGGCAAAGCGTCGGCCTCTTCCTGCGTCCTTATGTAAAAAACATCAATACCCAACTTATTTTTTGCATCGCGGATAAACTCCTGTTTAACACCAAGCGGGCAACAAATGAGGGATTTTGCATCCTGCACACAGTCGAAATGACCTAAAACAGTTTGGCAAATAATAAGCTGTTGCAAGGTTTTTCCCAGCCCAAAAGACTCAAACAAAGCCCTTCTACCACCTTTTATCGCCCATTGTATAGCATCTCGCTGGTGGGGCTTTAGTTGTTGCCCATCCTTGAATTTTATCAATGGAATTTCTATGTCAAACCCGCTTTCGGGAGCTATGACGATTTTTGACTTTAAAAAGTCAATATATTGTTCTCGTTTATTATTCATAATTTCTGTTATGTTATAATTCATACACCAGCATTGCAGCATCTATTATATCTTGATTTTTGCATTTAATGCCGGTTAGTTTTTCAAAGTAATCCGGTGTTATTTTGCCTAAGGGCTTCACCGGCTCAACCTCCAAGCCCAAATACACGCACATTTCGATTATCTTTTTGCCTGTCTCATGGTTCGCCCCAACGTTCTTTGCGATGCGCTCCCCTGCTTCTTTTGTTTGATTAAAGCGGGTATGAAAATTGCTTTTTTCGTTCAGCCAACCCGCCTCAACCCGCACGCGATTAATGCTGTCCTTATACTTGCTCAAATAGTCAAATAGCTGGAAAAATGACAGACTTTGCATGTCTAATGTTTTATCCGTCCTATCCCATGCGCAAACGCCGCTTTTGTGTATGTCGGGGTCGATACCGATAAAAATGTGTTTCATGTCGTTTTAAATTAACACCTGCCGAAACACTCGCCTCGGCAGGTGTGTGTAACGTATTACTGTTCGACAATGACAATGTCGGGAGCAACCGCAATAATTTCTTTCAATTGCTCATCAATGACTTTGTCCCTTATGTCCTCAAGGGTCTGGTTTACGGCTGGCGAAAGCAGGATAAATGATACCTCGCGTCCGTTTACCTTTGCAAAGGTTTCAACTTCCAGCGTTTCAGCATTCATCCCCTTGAAAATAGGGATATTTAAGGTAAATGAGGCCGGCAGGTTTGAGTTTACCACTTGCTCGAAATTATCGGTGCGATCGCCGCTTTCCTTTACGCTACGGTCAATCCGGTTATTGACGGTTGCCGTGAAATTCATCAAGTCCGAAACTAATTTCATGTTGGCTGATTTATCCGGGAAAAATGCTCGGTTCATTTTGAAAAATAAACCAAGTTCGGCAGGTGTCCATATTTTGCCTGTGTTAATGCCAAAGTCGAGAAACCGACTGTTAAATTCCAGCCTGCCAATAACCGACCCGCGCAGGTAGTCATCATCTTCGTTGATGATCAACGTTAACTTAATATCCTCGCGATTAACGATGAGGTGCGAACGTTGCTGTATGAACTGCCCCGTTTCTACCCGCTTTTTAAGATATTCGAACGGTACACCAATAACACCTGATAACGATGTTTTTACGGGAGCTTTAGGCTCTAGCTCTTTTACTGCGGTACCCTCTCGCAATACGACTTCTGCCTTACTCAAGCTTTCGGGCAGATTGATTTGAATCTTTTTTTCTGACTTCTGGTTTGTCTCCATTTTAATGATGTTTTAAATGATTAGTTTTCAGTACCTGTACGTTGAACTTGAAACACTGTTTTTTGCATTTCTTGCGGTTGAATTGGGCGGCTGTATACAAGTTCGCCATCGGCGTTATAAAAGCCTACCTCGCGCGCTTCATAGTCAATAAACTTATAGCAATTTTCATTGACGTGTTCCGATTTGTCTTTCAACTTTTCAAGCAATTCTACTTTTGTCTCGTTCAAGGGGTCGAGTTGCTTTTTAAAGCCTTTTGCTACTTCCCTTTTCTCAATTTCAATGTCGTTGATTTCGATTGCGGTTTCTGAAAGATTTTCTTTCAGTTCGGCCAATTCCGCTGCCGAGAACCGGCGCGTATAGCCTACTTTTTCTACTGAGTCGCAGTTCGAGTCTAAAAAGTCTTTCCGTGCTTTTCCTTCCGGAATGTCAAGTCCTAAATGTTTGTCCATAATTGTTTTTATTAATGATTATTATAAATAGCTGTTATGCCGTTCCATTTCGATTTCAATTTCTGCCAAAAACCTGTCCTCATTGGCTTCGGGCAGATAAATACTTGCCTCTTTTGAGCTCCAGTTCCTAAACCGGTCAATCGCTTTTGTTAATTCTGTTGTTGTTAAATCCCGCGAGCTCCGAATACTTTCGCGTATTTCGCCCGTTTTACGGTTTATATATTCCGATTTGAAAATGTCAGCGTTTACTAATTTCTTAAACATTTCTTGCTTCACATATTCTAATGTCTCGCCGTATTCGAGAGCAAACCATCCGAGTATTAAATGCAAGTATTTGTTTTGCTGCAACGTCCTTTTTTCTTTTTTTGTAAGTTCGATTTTACAACCCTCAACAAATAGCTGCTCAAACCGCGTCCGCGCCCTGCTTTTGTCTATTTCTTTCGACAGGTCGTAAAGCATGGCTAAAACGGTAAATCGTCAAAATTTTGCGCTGGGGGTAAATCATCTACATTGGCAGGTGTTACGTGGTTAAATGCTATTAATTTACCACTGCCAATGTAGCGTTTTTCAGCTTTAGCCTCGCGCTCTTCTTTGGTTTGCGATACATACACCGTATGCGTATTATCATACTGGTCGGGTTCTTTCCGCTCGGCAACTACAATACTCAGGTATTTTTTGCCGTTTCTTTCACTTACTTTTATCGCCTCTTTCGGAATATCCGTAAGGCAAATAGAGATATTTATCAATGCCATATTCTTTTGTTTAAAATGGTGTTTTACTTATTTCCAATTCAAGTCCTTTGTTGGCTGCATAGACCTGTTTACCTGTTAAGGCCGTAATTTCATCTATGAATCGTTTTTCGTCGCTGTTACCATCCGACAGGTGAATAAGTACAATATTCATTACATTATTCAGGTTATTAGCCTTTAAAATGCCTTTGCAGGTGTTCAGTTCCATATGGGTATGCATCAAACGGGAGCGCATTCCGGCGTCCATCTGTCCGGCTTCAATATTTCGCGTTAAAATATCATCGGCATAATTGCACTCAAGCAGTATGTGGTTGAGGTTTGGGAATGTATACTCGCACATCATGGTATCGGTAATGAATAGCAATCGCCCCATATCATCGTGCTCAACAATGTAACCCAAACAAGGCACATCGTGCTTTAAATTAAACGGTATAATACGAAAACTACCTGCCTTATAGCCTTTGTTTGCCTCAACTATCCGCACAAAAGAACTTTTTAAAGATTTTGCTTTTACCACATGGGCAGAACATAATGTTGTTATTCCAGTATCCAAGTATTTGTCAATGTAACCTGCATGATCGTTATGTTCGTGGCTAACAATAGCTGTCGATACTTTGGCAATATTAAAATTCAATGCTTTTTTAGCATCCAACAAGTGTATGCCTGCTTCGATTATCAAAGCCTCCTTATCGTTTTCAAGGATGTATCCGTTGCCGCGGCTATTGCTGCCAAGAACTTTTAACCTCATAACCCAAGCGATTCACAAGCACAGTTATAATTACGCTCTTCGATATGGATATCCCCGGCATATCTTTTGGCTCTTTGTATCCACTCTTTATAGCATTTAGGGCAATACCAACTGTTTAATACTGCTATGTAATAACCGCTTCGATCATCTGAATTACAGTAATCGCAAATACCATAACCGCCAAAACACTCATTAACCTCAATCGCGCTCACTTCGAGTACGAGGAAGCCTTTACTGTTTTCTACTTTCTTTGCCATGATTTTTAGGATTAATAGGGTACAGATTCGGTTGCAGGCGGCTCTTCGTTGTTTTGGGTATTATTTACATCAACAAAGGATACATCCTGAATAGCTAATTCTTTAGTATTGGCATGCTCGGCAATTGTATCGTCCCTGTCATTGCCTATATCATTATCGGATTCCATTGCGGTCTGCATTTCGATTGACAGGTAGCCGTATTTTGACAACAACCGCCGGATAACCGTTTTCAAGCCCATATCGTTAAAATTTCCTTCCCATCCTAACTTATTGCTCGCCACAAAAATGCCCGACTCAGGGTTAGCGAGTTTTTCGAGCATTTCCGCAGTTGTTTCTTTCTTTACGGATTTGCTGTACCTTTTGGCATAGGATGCCATATCATTTACAGGCATGTACAGCGTTTTTGAAAATCCGTTAAGAAGCTCGAAGTAACAGAAGTAACCAACTATTTTATCCGATACCTTTTGCCCATCAAAAGCAATCTCCCCAGTGAGCTTATTCACCTTGCGAACCTCGCCCTCATAAACCAAATCGGCGTTAATGGTACGGTATTGCCCTGTTCGCATGGCTAACTGTATATAACCTTTGTAACCGGGCATAAATGTTGGTGTTGGTGCTTTTGTCCACGAACCGTCAGCTAATTGCTTCTTGTTATTGTAAACTACTACATAAGCAAAGCCTAATGCTTTGTTGATGGGCAGATGCAATACGGCGGCTTTCAGGGCTTCCATTACTACGGCTTTCGGCTCGCACTTTTGCAGATCGGTATCGTTATTGTACAGGTCGATTACCGATGCGATGAATGTATTGCTGTTTTCTTTCAATGCGTTTCGGAACTGCTCCTGTACGCTCTGTGCATTAAGTATGCCCTTGAGTACATCTATCTTTTTAGGAGCAGCACTGGCGAGTGTATTGGTTTTCGGGTTTTGATTATTCGTTTCCATTTTCTTGCTCTGTTTTTTTGTTGTACTTGTTGTAAATGGCTTCGCAACATTCTATCAATTGTTTAATATTGAATCCCGTTGAGTAGCTTTCATGTGCTAAATTTTGAGCTTCCGTATATTGCTCCTCTGTCAATTCTACTTGCTCTCCGGTAGATAATTTTACTTTTCTCATTTTATTACTAATTGTTTGTCGGTTGATACAATCAGGTTGATAATTTGCGATTCGCAAGGGATGATGTTATTCACGCTCTCGCGGTTATCAATGAAAATAGGTGCGTATATGCCTTGCTTTTTGCAAAAAGCATTGATAATATCCAGACCTGCATTTATTTTCATAGCGTTGTTGAGATCAGTAAAGGGTACGCCGTTTACCATTGCCTCGCAGGTTTCAAGCTCACCACCGTTAATTTGCTGCTCGTACATTTTGAAATTAACCAACGAAAACAATCCATTGATACGGCTTTCAATGGCTTCGACCTTTGCCTTTCCAAAGGCTGCAATGGTAAATTCAACACCCTCTAACGATGCTAATTCTTGTGATTGAGCTTTATATTCTTTTTCAAGCTCGGCAATACGGTTCAGGCTTGTTTGAATTGCCTCACGTAACGATAAACGTTGTTTTAGCAGGTCTATCTCGTTATTTAATGTTTGCTTTTTGCTTTTTAAGTCAGAATTATCGGTGGTCGGAGCATTGGATTCGGTGATTTGTCTTTCCAAATTACCAATTAATAGACAACATTCTATCCATCGGCCATCGCGCTCAATGTATGGCCTTGCATCAGGTTTATAGGGCGCATTCAAATACAAGTCGCTTTGTTGTATCTTGCTTATTTTCGACTCCAGTTCTACACTATAAGCATCTTTTTGACCGATAATCGTTTCGGTGGTTCCCAAATCCTTTTTAATGGTCAAACCGGATTGTTTGTTTTTTTCGAGTTTATCAGCCTTGTTTTTATTGAAATTGGCGGTCAACTCGCTTTGTTTTGCTTCAATGTCCTCTATTTCTAAAGGACGTTTGCAAGTGGGGCAGTCGAATTGATGATCCCCAAAAATTAGCGTTTCGGCGTTTATCGCAGCCCAGCCCGACCGAAATTCGGCCAATTGATTATTCAGTGATATTTTCTTTTCAGTTAGCGTACTGATTTGCCTGTGATTTGATGATAATTCATTTTGTAGCCTTTCTAATTCAACAAACAGCGCATTTCGCTCTGTTTCTTTAGTATGATAATCTTTCAAAACTCTTTCTTTGATTTCAAACTCATGCTGCGTTTTGACTTCTTTAAGTTTGCCAAGTTGCGATTGTAAATCCGCACGCTTTTTATTTTCTGCTTCAACTGATTTTGAATAATCGGAAATTTGATCGTCAATGGCATCTACCTCTTGCTTTTTAGCCGATATTTGCGATTCAATATCAGCCCAATCGTGCGACTCCGGCATACAGCGTTTGTGTTCATCAATGCGTCCGGGTATCTCGGCTATTTCTTTCTTTATTTTTGATTTTTTAGCCGATATTTCACGTTTATACTCTTCAATGGTTTTACCTGTTAAAGCTGCGAGCAATGCTTTAAATTCTTCCTTATTTGCTGCAATTTCATCATCGGCAACATTGCCTGCGAGATCAAATAGGGCTTTACGCTGAAAGTCTTTCGTCTGGCTTGGGAAAAATAACGGGTTTGTAATTAATTTGAATACTTGGTAAGAGCATATCGCGTCTACTTTTGCCATATATTCTTTTTCCGAACAAGGTATATCATTTACAAAATGTGTTGTAGTATGTCCTTTAAACTCCTCGTCTACCGATCCTCTGGTTTTTATCCACTTCTCTTCATATATCTTTTTAAGTACGGTCTCTACACCGTCAACCAACAATATTGCCGATACCTCGTGAGGTATACGCTCAAATGGTTTGCCCGTTTCGTCAAGGGTTTTTAGGTTAAACTTTTGCTCGGTTCTATCCTCGCTGTCCTTGCCGAATAACAGCCATGTGAAAGCGTCGAAAATGGTCGTTTTACCCGTGGCGTTCGCCCCGCTGATGCTGGTATCCTTTTCGTTAAAGTCAATCGTAAGGTTACGTTGACCTTTGAAGTTTAGCAGTGTAATTTGCTTAATGATAATGTTATTCATACTCTATTCCTCGTTTTGAAGTTGATGATATTGTTTATCTGATATATTTAATACCTCGCCGATATTGGCTATAAGTGCGTCAATGGTAGAATTGATGCTGTCACCTACACCTGTGAATACTGTGCTGTTGGCAATAATTGATATAAACATATTTCCGGGACTTACTATCCTCACATCGGCAACTTTGATTCCGGTTAATTCAGGGAATTGGGCTAATACCCTCATGGATTCGCCAATAAGTTCCATTTGCCATGTCTTTTCCATAATCGTTTTACTTTTTAAAAGGGGGCGGCCGCCGCGCACCCGTGTTGTTATTAACCAAACATTAAATGCCGGCGGCTGTGATTTAACGAGGCGCGGTTTTGAATTGATTTTGTTCCTTAATCAATTCCACTTCACACGCACATAGTGACTGATTGGCTCGTTGGTGGGAGAGGCAGGAGTCGAACCTGCAAGTAGAGATATTCGGGGTTCTTTGCACGTGTCATCAAGGTTGCGCATCTCATTAATTCCTTGCACTTCGTGTATAACTCTACACCCTGCGTATACCAATTCCGCCACTCTCCCGGTTGCCGCCCGCGGACAGACGGCATAAATGTGAAAAAAGAACCTTGCGCTTTTCGCTGGTGCGCTAACCGGTTAATCGGAGGTCTCTTCTGATTTTTCAGCAATTTCAGAATTGAAAATTTCAGAACTCACATACCGAAGCGCATCACCCTCATTTTCGACTGCTTTCAGGCAAATGTCCGGTGTCTGCTCTTTCACATATTGGAGCGCATAACCATTCCTTTCGACTGCTTTCAGGCAAATGTCCGGTGTCTGCTCTTTCACATAACGAAGCGCATCACCCTCATTTTCGACTGCTTTCAGGCAAATGTCCGGGGTCTGCTCTTTCACATATCGGAGCGC
>JAITVO010000024.1 GCA_031285765.1 Cytophagaceae bacterium
TTGCCACGGCCAGAAAACTGGCGGTCGTCATCTGGAATATGCTTTGCAAAAAAGAACCGTACAAACCGTATGATACAGCAAAAATAGAATCGCAAATCAGGGACAGACAAATCAGAAAAATCAATAAACTGATGAAGATTTTTGAGGTGAGACCGTCTGAAATCAAATTTGCAACTAATTGAGTATAAAAATAATAAAAAGTAGTTAATTAGAAATTGCTTTTATCCCATCAGCATCCATCCGCTCAACGATTCCAGCACATCGCTCACCATACCCGCCGAGCCGAAGTTCCTTACCAACTGTGCAAAAACCTGTATGTTTTATCGCAAATCGTTGTTGGTATAGGCGACGTTTGCTGTAGCCTAACAATTTGTTTCACAATTTCTTTTTGCACTTTGGTCAATGGTCGTCGATTTTTACTCGCGCTTCAACTCAAAACGCTGTACCACAAGCGAAGCCCGCGACCGTAAATCGACAATCCTGATATTCAAAACAGCGACTGCTGAATATTGTGCGCTTCGCGTCCAAAATGCTCGTATGCCTTTGATGTTACTACTCTGCCACGTGGCGTGCGTTTAATAAAGCCTTCTTTAATTAAAAAAGGCTCGTAAACCTCTTCAATGGTTCCTGCGTCTTCGCTTACGGCGGTGGCAATGGTTGTAAGTCCAACAGGTCCGCCCTGAAACTTGTCGATAAGAGTTAAGAGAATTTTGTGGTCCATTTCGTCCAAACCGTAATCGTCTATATTTAAAGCATTGAGCGAAAAACGGGTGATTTCGAGGTCAATATTGCCTGTGCCCTTTACCATTGCAAAATCGCGGACACGCCGAAGCAAAGCATTGGCAATACGGGGTGTGCCACGACTTCTACGCGATATTTCAAAGGCTGCTTCGGTGTTTATTTTTGTATTCAGGATGCCTGCCGAGCGAATAATGATGCCCGAAAGTATTTTTGTGTCGTAATATTCGAGATGGCAGTTGATACCGAAACGTGCACGCAACGGACTTGTTAATAAACCGCTTCGCGTGGTAGCGCCAATCAGTGTAAACGGATTTAATTCAATTTGTATCGACTTTGCGCCCGGTCCTTTGTCAATTAAAATATCTATGCGAAAATCTTCCATTGCCGAATAGAGGTATTCTTCGACAACAGGGCTTAGTCGATGAATTTCGTCGATAAAAAGAACGTCATCTTTGTTTAAACTTGTAAGGATGCCTGCCAAATCGCCGGGTTTGTCGAGCACAGGACCCGATGTTACCTTAAAACCCACATCCAACTCATTGGCAATAATGTTTGAAAGTGTAGTTTTGCCCAATCCCGGAGGTCCATGCAATAGCACGTGGTCTAAAGCCTCGCGCCTCATCAAAGCAGCTTTTACAAATACTTCGAGATTGTCGGTTATTTTGGGTTGTCCCTTAAAATCTTTGAATTGTAAGGGACGCAGTTTCTGGTCAAGGTCAATGTCTTTGTCAAAATCTTCAAGGTTTCTTATATCAATATCCATTTTTACACCAAAATCTTATTTGTTGTAATTAATACCCAGTTCGTTAAAAATTCCTTTTAATACCTCAAAGTCAAAAGGTTTGTTCATAAATGCATCCATTCCTGCAACAAGACATTTTTCTTTGTCGGCATCGTAAGTATTCGCCGTAAGCCCTATTATAAAAGTATGTCCACCCTTATCCCTTTCAATTTCTCTAATTTGTTTTGTTGCTTCCATTCCATCCAGCACAGGCATCATAACGTCCATCAGAATAAGATGATATTTGCGTTCTTTAAACTTTTCGACGGCTTCAAATCCATTATGAGCGACATCAATCACAAAACCATATTTTGAAAGATTCAAAAAAATGAGTTTTTGATTCAATATGTTGTCCTCAACCAGCAGTAGTGATAATTCATTCATCATTAAATTTATTTTGAAAAATCAATATTCAGAGTTTGTTTAAATTTTAAACAAAAACGATATAATCACAATAATATCAGTTTATTAATCAAATATTTTTTGTGTTTTATGATTATTGAAGCTATAAAACTATGTGCAATAAATAAAATTTAACTATACTGACTGATAAACTTTGGCAAAGGTCGGATTTTTTCAGCAAACAAGCAAGGATAAATCGCAAACATTTTCTAAAAGAGATATTAAGAGCAATAATTTGCATAGGCAAAACAGGCGGCCAGTGGCGAATGTAGCCTTTAGAATTTCTTAAATGGCAATTGGGTTATTATTGTTTTCCGAAAAAGCTTTGGCAAAGGCAAAATATTCGATTCGCTCCACCCCATTTCAAGCATAAACGACTTTATGTTAAGTGTGAACATTACTCTTATAAAGGTATTTTTGATGCGACAGCTCATATCCAAAAATTAAAATTCACAGCGTTAACAATAATTAACTCCCATCATTCATATCTATTAATCATCGCATTAACCAATAAATGGAAAAAATAATTGCACTTTTGCAGTAGCATGTATTGCATAGTAAAAAATAATATTCATATATTTGCATCGCCAACAACATGGTTTGAAAAGGTATTTGAAAATTGCAAAATAGCAATAATTATCAGTGAAAGGGGATTGCAGATAAGTTATACTCAAACAGAATTGATTTGCGAATAAAAGCAACAAGGGGATTCATCCCCTTGTCAATAAATAAAACTGAACAGTTAAAACTGAAATCCTCTATTATTTGCAAACCATTTTTATTTGAGTATAAATGTCTTTTTTGTTGAATGATTTGAAAGTTAAAAAAATGAAGGTATGAAAGCGGAAAACGCAAAAGCACAAATGAGAAAAGGGGTTTTGGAGTACTGTATTTTGCTGGTGCTCTCAAAAGGTGATGCGTATGCTTCAGACATCATTAATGAATTGAAAAATGTTCAGATGATTGTGGTGGAAGGTACACTTTATCCTTTGCTTACCCGACTGAAAAACGCAGGTTTTTTAAGCTACCGATGGGAAGAGTCGACGCAGGGACCTCCACGAAAGTATTATGTATTGACTGATGATGGGCGCAGTTTTTTGAGTGAACTGGATAAATCGTGGAACGACTTGATTGAAGCCGTAAGCAGGGTGCGACTAATGAAGGAAGAAGTAAATTCGTAATGTTAAATAATAAGCATAAGTGATGAGAAAAATTATTTCGATTAACATATCAAGCGCTTCGTTTTTTATCGACGAAGACGCTTACGACCACCTGAGTGAATATCTTGACAAATTGAAAAATCGCTTTGTCGGCGAAGCCGAAGGCAATGAAATTATTGCTGATATCGAAACCCGATTGAGCGAACTTTTTGCCGAACGCATCAATCCCAAAACGGGCGTTATTACCCTTGCAATGGTAGAAGAGGTGATACAGATTATGGGACAGCCCGAAGATTTTTCGGACATCGAAAACGATGCAAAAGCAGCATCTGAAACCTACGACAATAGTGAACCCGAAACAACTTCGCGCCGCCTGTATCGCGACATCGAAAGCAACATTCTGGGCGGAGTGTGTGCAGGCATTGGAGCCTATTTATCCATCGACCCCGTTGTTGTGCGCATTGTTTTTATCATCTTTCTGTTTCTTGGTCTTGGCACAGCCATACCGGTTTACATCGTGCTCTGGATAGTGATGCCCGCCGCCGTTACTACTACTCAAAAAATGGAGATGCGAGGCGAAAACATTACAGTTCAAAACATCGAAAAAAAAATAAAAGAAGAATGCGAAGATGTAAAAGAACGTTTCGAGAACTTTAAACGGACAAATAAAACTTACCGCAAGGGCGAAGATTACGTGAAACGGATGAACAGCCGTGACCGAACCATCCTTATAATAGCCGCCATTGTTATTTTGCTCCTGATAGCTGCCAATCTGACAAAAATTTTTGCCGCATCGCTGCACGTACCGGTATTACTGTCGGGCTAAATCTTATTTTGAGGTGCTGGAAAAATAATTATCCAAACGAAAGTGTTTATCTTCGTGCTACAAAAAAAAGTATCCCCCATGAATGACGTATTATCTGAATTAGCCTCGATGCT
>JAITVO010000280.1 GCA_031285765.1 Cytophagaceae bacterium
CGGGATAATGTTTGGAGGCATCCTGAACGGAAAGCCGTATTTGCAGGCGATTTTATCTGTCGCGGACCCGACAGTCGCGGAGTTCTTGAAATTGTTCGCAACATGGTGGACAACGGTGCCGGATACGCAGTTATGGGAAATCACGAGTTGAATATTACAGGCTTTTTGACCCTCGACAAATCGGATAAGCCAATTTATCAACCTTCTGCTTCAACCCAAAAAGTGATAGACGGGGTAATCAGTCTGTTTGCCGACACCCCCGCGCTGCTCACCAACCATGTAAAGTGGTTGCGGCGTTTGCCGCTGTATCTTGATTTCGGCGCTATCA
This sequence comes from Cytophagaceae bacterium, assembly GCA_031285765.1. Lineage (GTDB taxonomy): Bacteria > Bacteroidota > Bacteroidia > Bacteroidales > Marinilabiliaceae > WRMI01. The sequence goes on from JAITVO010000280.1 coordinate 329, forward strand.
GAATTGCCCATGCTTACTGGAATCCTGTGGATATTGCACTGATTGACGAAAAAAACACCAAAGGGAAACTGACCAAAAAGAATCTGAAAGAGATTTTTCGCAAAAAGACCCCTTTCACACGTGCTGTTCAGCGAACAACACGCGGCGTAGTCCTTAAAATGCCCAAAGATTTGATGGTTAATGACAAAAAAGGCACTCAACGGACACGTATCCGAATAAAATGGTGGGACGAACCGTTGGACAAGACTTTTTATGAATTGAGTTACGGCAACAAATTCATTTTGCCCCGATACACTGTTCCCAAACAGCTGATTCCACCTTTTCGGGTTTATGACGAAACAGAGCCGCTCTTTTTTTTCGGTCATTACAGTGTGAAACCTCACAAATCGATGCCCCGCAACAACCTTTGCTGTGTTGATAACGGCGTTGCAATCACCGGACTGCTCACAGCCTACCGCTGGAGCGGCGAGAAAGAAGTGTGGGAGGGTAATTTTGTTTATGGAGAAAAAGTTGATAGCTGATGTTATGCAAAACAACAGTACATGTGGCTGTTCAAAAAGTATTTTTATTACTTGTTTTATTCTTAATAATAGAGCATACAATAAGTGAAATTATTATATGGTGAGTGAAAAATTGCGTTTTCAACACGCATAATACTTGAGAAAATATATTTTATTAATTATTGCGATTTTATTTGATAAATCCAGAATATCTTTACGCTGGCTTTTATCGGTGTTTTTACAATTCAATAAACAACCTTATGATACCTGTTATGAAATTGTTATATTTTTTTTTGATGTTGTCCTTGCCTGTGTTGGCGCTTGGAAACAATGCCTATCATGTTAAAGTTTCCGGCAGTTCTTCGGGCAACGGATCCAAAACCAATCCATGGAATTTGCAAACCGCATTGAACCATCCTCAAAAAGTTGCTGCGGGCGATACAATTTGGGTTCACGGCGGTGTTTACCATGGCGCATTCGTATCCAAACTGTGGGGAAGCGCTAACAATCCCATTATTGTAAGAGCAGTGCCGGGCGAGCAGGTTATTCTCGACGGTAACGGTTACAACGGCGACGGTGTTCTCTCTTTCGAAGGTCGATACACATGGATTTGGGGACTTACTATTACCACTTCGAATACAAATCGCAATGATGATAAAGATGTGGTTTTTTTTATCGGCTCCAATAACAAGTTAATTAACTGCACAGTGAGCAATGGTGGCGGAAACGGCGTTGGATTATGGAAAACGGCAATTGATTCCGAAATTTATGGATGTATTATTTATCATAACGGATACATCGGCGATACGCGCGGACACGGACATGGTGTTTATATTCAAAATGAAACGGGTACAAAACTTGTGCGCAACAATGTTATTTTCAATTCGTATGGTGTAGGTATCCATGTTTTTGGCGAAACGGCGCACATTAGAGGATACAACATCGAAGAAAATACGATGTTTAACTGCGGATTGCCTTACGGAATGCTTGAGCGGCATATCCTTATTGGCGGTAATCAGCCGGTAGAAAGGGCTCATGTGAAATCGAATCTGTTTTATAATCGACAAAACATTTCATCAAAAGCAATGATGCAGTTTGGATATTCCTACGGTACTACCAACAAAAGCGCTGAATTTACAGGCAACTACATGGTTGACGGTTCTTACTACTGCATCGCTCATTGGGATTCGATGAGAGTTACTGAAAATACAATTATTTCGCATAGCGAAAATATGCAGTTGATTGCATTTGACCCTACTTATTTCAATATCGGACATCCTTATTTTAACTACAATACTTACCACAAAGGCAATTTGGGACTTCTTTCGTTTAACGAATGGCAAAATGTAACAGGCGAAGACGCCAACAGCACGTACAGTGCAGATGAGCCAACTGCTACTTGCTATTTTGTTAATAAAAATATTTATGAAGAAGGACGCGCCAACATCACTGTTTACAACTGGGCGGGTAGTAACAGTGTGAATGTTGATGTTTCGAATGTTTTGAATACCGGCGACGAATATGAGCTGTTCGATACTTCCAACCTTGCTGTCGGCGCCATTGCTTCGGGAACATTTAACGGAAACAGCATCAGCGTTCCCATGCAGCTGACCGAAGTGGAGTTGCCAAATGGCGTTACAAACGGTGGTACGCTGTACGTTCATACCGCGCCCCACTTTGGCGCTTTTGTGCTTCGGCGAACCAAAGAAAATGCGGGAACTTCGTCTGTTGAACGGAAAACATTGTCGGGATTAACGGTTTATCCCAATCCTGTAAACGAATCGGTTACCGTAACATTTCAATCGGAAACAGCCGGCAAAATTACTCTTGAAGTGACTGACAGCGCAGGCAGAATAGTCTTTTCGGAAACCGTCGGTTCCTGTTTGGGGCAAAACAGTTATACACATAATATATCCTTTCTTCAGGCAGGGCTTTATATCATAGCAGTTAATGACAGCAAAAACCTATTAAATGCCAAATTAATTGTAGCTCGAAAATAATTGTGCGGGCAGTAGCTTATCTATATCATAATTGAACATTAAAACATTTGATTCGCATCAATTCCTATTTCACCTCATAAATCCGCGAAGTTGTTTTTGCCTCTCCTTGTTCGAATACAACATCAAGCCGACCGAGACATATTCCGGCTGTGCCTGCCTGCTGGATAACTACGGGGTTACCGTTGAGGTTTGTAACCATTTCGGGAGTTTCCATAAATGTATGCGTATGTCCGCCAATAATTAAATCAATATGGCGCGTTTGAGCTGCTACTTTGAGGTCGTCAATGGCGTCCATCTTCAAGCCCAGATGCGACAGGGCAATTACCAAATGACAATGTTCTTTTTCTTTCAGCATTTTTGCTTCCAAATCGCCCGTTTGAACGGGGGCGTTGTACAGCATGCCTTTGTAATTCGAGTCGGCAATCAGTCCTTTGGGATTAATTCCCAGCCCAATCAGTCCAATCCGAAGATTTCCTTTCTGGATAATATGGCTGCGTTTCAACTTCCCGTTAAGTGCGGTTTCCGAAACATCGTAATTGGTATTTATAAAAGGAAATCCTGCATATTGCAACTGGTGCGAGAGATTGTCGATTCCATTGTCAAACTCGTGATTGCCAAGTGTTGAAGCGTCGTACTTCATGCGCGTCATCAGTTGCAATTCGAGTTTACCATCGTAAAAATTAAAATAGGGAGTTCCCTGAAAAATATCGCCCGAGTCGAGCAGTAAAACATGTTCGTGTTCCCGACGAATTTTATCGATAAGCGTCATGCGTCGGGCAACACCGCCCATTCCGGCATACTGACTTCCGTCGTTGGGAATCGGGTCGATGCGGCTGTGCGTGTCGTTGGTGTGAAGAATAACCAATTTCTGTGTTTCCCGACCCCAAAAAGTGTATGCCGAAGCAGGCAAGGCTGCAAGTGCCGAGCCGCCAATGATTGTCTTTATAAAATTTCTCCTGTTTTGCATCCTGTTTATCATCAAAATCAATTATCCGTCGGGTTATTTTGCGGCTTTTCTTGCGTCAACTATTCGCGCCTGACCGTCAAAGGTAATTTGTTTGCCCTGTTTTGTAAGTTTTTCAATATGCTGAATTATCAGGTCGCGCAGTTTTAAGCGAGTGTATATTTTTTCAACAGCTTTGCCGAATACAAAATAACTGTCGCCGCCGTCGGCAAGGTAGTCGGGCACAAACACGTGGTACATTTGGTCGCTGTCGAGCGGCTGGTCGTCTATCATGATGTTTTTGGCACCACGGCGGGTGATGGTGAATGAGGCGCCCGCCAAGCCGTCGCCGCCAATGGTAGCAATATGCCTGAACAGCGAATCGACATCTTCGCCTTTCATCAAAACAGCTGTCAGTACATTTTCGAACGGCATAATTTCAAATACGTCTCTGATGGATATATCTCCGGCGTTCAGCGAAGTTCGCAAGCCTCTTACGTTTACAATGGCAAGCGAGGGGCGAGGCTCGGCGTCAATATCTGCGGAATCAATAAATTTGCGGCCTTCGGCAAGCATGATGTCGGCAACCATACTCGACAGCGGACTGTTGGGTCTATCGCTGCTCATTGTTTTTTGGTTGAAGCCAATTATGCGGTGCATTTTTTGCTCCAGCGTGTCGCGGTAGGGAGCAATAAAAGTATTGACTGCAGTGTCGTCCAAAATTGTTGTATCAATAGCAATCAATTCGTGCGAACTGATGCTGTGCGAGTAGTTCTGCCTGCATGAAACGGCGAGCAGAAGCAGCAGTAGGGATGTATATAATCGAAACATTTGTTGGTAAATAAATTGACGGGCAAAGATATATTTTTTTCTCTTTGCAGAAAATAAAAAAGGATAGAAAACAGCATAAAAAAAGAAAAAGACTGTCTTTCGAAAGTCTTTTTCTTTTGTGACTCAGCTGAGGCTCGAACTCAGGACCCCATCCTTAAAAGGGATGTGCTCTACCTGCTGAGCTACTGAGTCTCCTTTTAATTGCGGTGCAAAAGTACAGGTTTTTTATTTACTGTGCAAATGTTGCGCAAAAAAAAATGATTTTTTTTTTCATCATTCTGATTAACATTCGTTATTTCAGTAATTTATATTTGAAAAAAAAATGCGATGTAAATCTTGTTTCATTAAAAAAGCCGATTTTTTTTGCATATATTTTCGAGATGTTCTACTTTTATCTGCTCTATAACATCAAAATAATGGCTGAATCAATTCAAAAAACTGAAGTTACAATCAAGGATATCCCTGTTATATTCGACGTTTTGACAGACGAAGAGAAACTTTTTCTTCAAAAAAATCATACGGTTATAACCTATAAAAGGAACCAGATAATTTATTATGAAGGACAACGTCCAACCGGATTGCAGTGTCTGGCTTCGGGAAAAGTAAAAATATTTAAGGAAGGGGTAGGCGGGCGCGACCAGATTGTAAGGCTTGCCAGCGCTCCCGGGTTTATTGGCTATCGGGCGCTCTTTGCCGAAGAAAATCATATTGCATCGGCTGTGGTGATGGAACCGTGCGCAATTATTCATATTAAGGCGAATATTATTAATAAGTTGCTGGAGTCGAACAATCAGCTTTGCCGAAACATTATCAAATCGTTTGCAACCGAGCTTGGTTTTTCGCGTTACCGAACAGTTTCGCTTACGCAGAAGCATGTGAGAGGGCGAATTGCCGAAAGTCTGCTTATTTTGCGCGATACCTGCGGCTACACCGAAGACGGTTGCACACTGAATGTACATCTTTCGCGCGAAGAGCTCGCAAATTTTTCAAATATGACCTCTTCAAATGCCATCCGTACGTTAACAAACTTTGTAACCGAAGAGGCTATCGTTGTTGAAGGCAGAAACATCAAAATATTGGACGAAAAAAAGCTGGAGCGAATTTCTCAACTTGGATGATGTGGCGGCACTAAAATTTCATGCGTTTGCCCTGAACACTTTTTCGCATCATTATAATTATAACGTATTTACACACACAAAAACGTTATAGGGCGATAAAATATAGTATTCATCATTGTTTTTAAAAAGAAAAACCTCTTATTTTGCAACAAATTCATCAAAAAAGGAGTTGAATATCTGCCAAATTAAAACATTAAAGAGTAAAAAGTTATGGAAAGCAATGCACAAATCGACAATCTGGACAAAAAAATACTTGGTCTTATAACAAAAAATGCAAGAATTCCGTTTTTGGAGGTAGCACGCGAATGTAACGTATCGGGCGCTGCCATTCATCAGCGGATTCAGCGTTTGCAGAACATTGGCGTTCTCAAAGGTTCGGAATTTGTAATTAATCCTGTCCGAATAGGCTATCACACCTGCGCTTTTGTGGGTATTTTTCTGAAAAAAGCAAGTCTTTTTGATAATGTGGTGCAAATGCTTGAGGAAATTCCTGAGATTGTAGAATGTCATTATACAACTGGACAGTATGCGGTGTTTGTCAAAATTTTTGCACATAGCAATGAACATCTAAAAAGAATTCTTCACGATAAATTGCAGGCTATACCCGGCGTTGCTTCAACCGAAACAAGTATTTCGCTGTACGAAATATTTAAAAAACAACTGCCGCTTGAGTAGTAGAAGAAGAGAATTTGAAGTTTTGGAACAGTTTTCTGAACGGCTGTTCAAAAAGAACGCGGATGACGCGGATAACACGGGTTTTTACAGATAATATTATTATGCAAAACTTGCATGAATATTATTTTCTCGGATTAATATACGAGAATCCCTGTTATTCGCGTTATCTGTGTTCAAAAAATTCAAAAGAAAATCTGCATGTTTTCAAAAAGCAACATATCTTTAGTCCGCAATAACTTATTTGGTAATGCTCAAATAATTTTGTCCATTGTACAATGTAATCGACATCAGAAGCAAAAATGGCTGGGACAAAATTTGCGAAGACATCGATGAAATAATAGATAAAACTCTCAAACAATAATTTTTAGAAGTCTTGAACCATGATTTTTGTAAAATTTGCAAGATTCGCAATGGTTGAAAACTTTCAATCATTGCATATTTATGGCAATAATAAAAATATCAACGGCAACTGTTGCCAAAGTTTGGCGAGAGTAAAAATATCAACGGCGATTGTTGCCAAAGTTTGGCGAGAGTAAAAATATCAACGGCGGCTGTTGCCAAAGTTTGGCGAGAGTAAAAATATCAACGGCGACTGTTGCCGATTATTGGCGAGAATGTAAATGCACGCAGATGACACAGATGATATATATTTGTACAGATAATATCGTGAAGTACAACGAATGTATATATTGCTATCATCAATAAAAAAACTGTGTTCATCTGTTCAATCCGTGTCATCTGTGAGCACACAAAAATATTTTTCTCATTATTTTTGATTCTAAACAAAAAAACATTACTTTTGCCCCGATAGTTTTAGTGTTTAACCTTAAAGCAAATGCAAATGGCGAAATCAAATTCGTACGCAAAGCAGGTGAGCGACGCGCAAACAATGGCAACTGCACTTGAGGCGAACCTCTCTACCCTTGAAAAACGCGGGATGAACGAGAGTTTTATCAACTCGCTGAGTGGAACGTTGACGATCACCACAGGACTCAACAGCAAACAGGAGCGCCTGAAAGGGGAACTCAAATCCACTACTGTTGAACTTGCTGATGCTAAGGAGCGTCTCCACAACTTGATGGCTGAAGCCGTGAAGGTGGTGAAACTCCAAATACCGCAGGAACGGTGGATTGAATTTGGCATCACAGGGAAACGGTGAACATTCGTGAGGCAAAATCAATGGTTGTTAAATGTAGGGGCACAAAATTTTGTGCTCCTACGTGCGTTACACCAAATGAATCATCATTATTTTACAAAAAAAATATGGGTACAAACGCAATCAATCGATTGCATAAACGATTCAATATTGCCCCTACAGCGGCAGCAGTTTGAAAAGTGCGGATGCTCGTTGAACAAGTAATATCATAGTTATGGCAATACCGAATGTTTTTTTACCAAAAAAAAATTGAAGCGGGGCGCATGTACAAAATCGGCTACCCCACGTGCATCTGTGTTTATATGTAAATACTGTAAATTTTGTGCATTTACTCTGAACCGTTTACACCCAAATAACTCTTCTTCAAAAAATAATCCTTACCTTTGCACCAATTTTGAAACGAGAATGAAATACCTTATTTTATTATTTACGCTATGCAGCGCAGCAACAGCGCTGTCGCAAACTGCCACCCTCAAAGGCATTGTTTACGAAGAAATGAACGGGCGTTGGCAGCCCGTTACAGGCGCTAACGTTTATTGGAACGGCACAACATCGGGTGTTGCAACCGATGCAAATGGCAAGTTTGAAATTCAGCGTAATACATCTTCGAACAAATTGACGGTAAGTTTTATCGGATATACCACTAAAACCGTCGAAATACAAAGTGATGAAAGCAATATTGAAGTTCTGCTGTCGCAGGATGTTGAACTGGGCGAGGTAACGGTAGCTTCGCGACAGGCGGGTGCTCACATGCAACGCAGCAATCCGTTTACAACTGTTCAGATAACTTCTGCCGAATTGGGTAAGGCTGCCTGCTGTACGCTTGCCGAAAGTTTTGAAACCAATGCGTCGGTCGATGTGTCGTACACCGATGCGGCAACGGGCGCCAAAAAGATTCAGTTACTGGGACTGTCGGGAACATACGTGCAAATGCTTACCGAAAACATGATTACAAGTCGCGGACTGGCGTCGTCGTTCGGACTCGATTTTGTACCCGGTTCGTGGATGGAATCCATTCAGGTATCGAAAGGGGCAGCTTCGGTGTCGAATGGCTATGAATCGCTGACAGGGCAAATTAATCTCCAGTACAAAAAGCCGCTCACTTCCGAAAAATTTTATGCCAACGGTTTTGCAAGTTCGAGCGGACGCATCGAAAGCAACGTAAACGGTGGCATCAAGCTGAACGAAAAGTGGAGTACGGCAATATTGGCACACGCCTCGTCGGACACGCAAAAGAACGACCACAACAACGACGGATTTCTGGACGAACCGCTCACCGTTCGTTACAATTTTATGAATCGCTGGCAGTTTAATCCCAACGACCAGTGGATTACTCAGTTTGGCGTGAAAGTCCTTGACGAGCAGCGCACAGGCGGACAAACAGCTTTCGACCGTAAAAAAGAGAGCGATAAATACGGTATTACCATTGATTCGCGCAACGTGGAGGCGTTTTTCAAAACGGGCTATATTTTTTCCGGCGACGAAACCAAAAGCGCCGCCATTATGGTAAATTATACGGGACACAATCAGGAATCAATGTATGGACATAATTTTTATAACGGTAAACAGAACTATCTTCAGGCAAATCTTATTCTTCAGTCGCATTTTGGTAACAGTGAACGGCACAGATACAATACAGGGTTGTCATTTACGTATGACAGTTTGGAAGAGTCATCCAATCTTTATTTTCCGCCTTTTAATCCTATGGTTCCCCAAATATCTATTCCCAACTGGAGCCGTTCTGAAAAAGTTGGCGGCGCATATTTCCAATATACCTTTAATATTCCCGACAAGTTTACGTTTATTGCGGGGCTGCGGGGCGATTACCACAATATTTTCGGAAGTTTTGTTACGCCACGAGTACACATTCGCTACAACATCACGGAGTTTACGCTGCTGAGAGCATCGGCGGGCAAAGGTTATCGAACTCCCGATGTAATGGCGGAATACAATCCGTTGCTTGCCTCGTCGCGCACGCTGATTTTAGACAGTTTCTTGAAACAGGAAGAAGGCTGGAATTACGGTGCAAATATTACGCAGTACATTTCCATCGGGCAGCGCGAACTGGCTGTGAATATGGAATATTATCACACCCGATTTGTGAATCAGCTGATAATGGATTTGGACAGAAATGTGAACGAAGTTCATTTTTACAATCTCGACGGCAAGTCGTATTCCAATATCTTTCAAGTTGAAGCATCGATGGAAGTAGTGCGCGGATTAGATGTGGTTGCCGCATGGCGTTTGAACGATGTAATGACCACTACCGCAGGCAAATTGCAGCGAAAAGCGTTTCAGAGCCGTTACAAGGGTTTGCTGAATCTGTCGTACGCCACACCACTTCACAAGTGGCAGTTCGATTTTACAGGGCAGTTTAACGGCGCGGGGCGAATACCTTCGACAATCGGTAATCCTGCGGCTTTTCGGCGTTCCGACACTTTTAATCCGTACCAGATTTACAACGCACAGATTACAAAATTCTTCAGAACTTGGAACGTGTATGTTGGCGTAGAGAATATTGGCAATTTTACCCAGCACAATCCCATTATTGACGCTGAAAATCCATTTGGCGAATATTTCGACAGCTCGCTGGTATGGGGTCCGTTAATGGGGCGGATGTTTTATTTCGGATTTAGGTTTGCTATCGACAGGGAATAGAGAAACGACAGTGCATGACTCTTTGCAGATGTTTTCAATTTGCGAAAGCGCTAAACGTCATGTAACTGATGACTTTACATCTTATTTCCGTTCTACAGTGTAACAGTACAGGCAATAGTTTATATTATTCTATCAACTACTGAGGTTGTTTAATCAGTAAAATGAGATTTCATATACTCTCATTCTAAAACACAGTAGAATGAATTTTTAATGTCGCGAACAACAGTAAAAAACACATTGCTACCGGTAAAAAAACTTAAAAAACATGTTTGATTTGAGAGAATAATCAATACATTGCATACATTTGCGGTAATGCAAACAAAGCAAATGAACAGAAACAGATTTATATTCACAGTGATTACACTGTTGATTTTGATAACGGGCTGCAAAATACAAGTTTCATTTAGCGGTTCGTCGGTACCCGATAATGTAGCAACCGCTTCGGTGCAATATTTCGAGAACAGGGCGCCACTCATCAATCCCAATTTGAGCCAAACTTTTACCGAAGCCATGAAAGACCGTATCCTGTCGGAATCGAGGTTAAGCGTAGGCGGCGACATGGGCGATATTGACTTTTCGGGCGAAATAACGGGTTACGACTTGCGCCCGATGGCAATTCAAGCTGACGCTATATCAGCGCAAACACGACTCACCATGACAGTAAATGTGCGCTATCAGAACTTTAAAGACCCGCGTACCAATTGGGAATCGTCGTTTTCGGCTTACGAAGACTTCGACAGCGCTCAGGATATTAACGCCGTAGAAGAAACGCTGGTTAAAAATATAGTAGATCAGCTCACCGAGAATATTTTTAACAAAGCATTTTCCGACTGGTAAAAAACAACGATGAACAGAAATCAGCTCACCGAATATATTCAACATCCTGCACGCCTCAACGAACAGTCGTTATCCGAATTGCACGACGTACTCGTTGAGTATCCGTTTTTTCAGTCGGCACGAATGTTATGGATAAAAAATCTTCACAATCTCGACCATATAAAATACAATAGCGAACTGAAACTTGCCGCCGCACATCTTTCCAATCGAGAAAAACTTTTTTTTCTGATTAACGATTATGGCTTCGATACCAAAGCTGAGGAAAAAGAAGAGGTAAAACTGCAAACCAAAACCGAAGCGCCAGCATCATCAAGCTATTTCGATGTTGACGACACAATCGAACTCTCGACTGGACGCATCATTGATTTTTCGGAACAAAAACGAGAAGCGCCTGACGAGAAACCGGAAACCGAACCCGCAGTATTTGTATTACCAAGCGCCGATTTGCTCGATTACGAAAGGGGCGTTAATACAGGCTTCAACATATCCGACCTTGTTAGCGCAACCGATGAAGAATTTCAATCGTTTTCGGCATGGCTAAAGATGATGCGAAGCAACAAAACCGCGTTACCCGACAAGCATCCGGAGAAAAAAGAATCACCAAAACAAAATAAAAACATGATGCTTATCGACAATTTTCTGCAAAAGGGAAATGTGGAAAGAATAAAAATGAAAGTAGAAAAAACAGAGAATTATATTGAAGATTTTTCGATAAAAAGTTTACGCGAAAATGATGACTTAATGACAGAAACACTGGCAGATATATATATTCGACAGAAACTTTTTTCGAAAGCAATAAATATATTTGAGCGATTAAGTTTGAAATTTCCCGAAAAAAGCATTTACTTTGCACGCCGAATTAAAGAAGTAGAAGAGTTAATTAATTAATCATAAATAAAAAAGAGATGTATCCTGTTGTTATAGCATTAATTGTTATTGTTTGCGTTTTATTGATATTGATAGTTTTGGTTCAAAACTCAAAAGGTGGAGGGTTGGCGTCGAATTTTTCGTCGTCGAACCAGATTATGGGCGTACGGAAAACAGCCGATTTTCTTGAAAAAGCCACATGGACGCTTGCTGGAGTACTTTTAGTACTGTCGTTTGTTTCGGTAATGGTGCTTCCCAAGGGACAAAGCGTTCAGGGGTCGGCAATTGACGAGCAAATTCAGAATGTAACTCCTCCCGCGCCTGCTTATCCGAGTTTTCCTGTTGGAGGCGAGGGTGAAGAAGGCAGTGCCGCCGAAACTACCGATAACAGTGTTGAAGACAATAATACAGAAAGCTCTGAATAGAATATTCAGACATCTGTGGGTAAAATGTAAAAGTGTCGGTTTTTAGCCGACACTTTTTTTGTGCTGGAAAGCAGCTTCTTCGGGCAATCAAATTGTTTTTGATACCGAATCGTTATCAAACAATTTAAAATATTTGCGGTTTGTAAAGCCCCGCAGGGACGAAACTGTGCGAATTGAAAATGAGGCAGATGAAAGAATTTTCAACTTTCAATTATCAATTATAGCTAACTCTAAATAAAACTACCTATCTTTGCGCATGAGCTATTCGTTAGATTTTCGTGGGGCACGTATTTAGGGTAAAAGAGAGGGGTTCCCTAACCTTTCGTCAGGCAAGTGAACGGTTTAGTGTTCCGATCCGCCCCCTGTTTAAGTGGGAAAACCGGATAGAGCCCAAAGTTCATCGCAACAAACCGGCCACCAGAATCAATATGGAAGCCTTACAAAAGCATGTTGATGATTACCCGGACAGTTATCAGCGCGAACGTGCAGAACACTTTGGAGTAAGCCCGTGCTGTATCCTGTATGCCTTGCGGCGTTTACGTATCAGCAATAAAAAAAACACTGTTTCATCCCAAAGCCGACGCAGCAGAAAGAGCTGAATTTGACGTAAAGTTGCGCCGGTATGAGCAGGTAGAACGTCGCCCGATTATTTATTTGGATGAGAGCGGGTTTTCGGTAGATGCTACAAGGGAACGCGGCTACAGTTCCGGAGGGAATAGATGTTATGGCAGCAAAGATCGGAACAGTAAAGGGAGAGTGAATGCTATTGGGGCTATTCACCATTTCAAAATGCTCAATATCTGTTTATTTGAAGGAAATATCAATGCAGATGTTTTTCATGCGTAGACAGCCAAACAACTTATTCCGTCACTGCCTGAAAGGTCTGTTATTGTGATGGACAATGCAGCTTTTCATCAGAGGGCTGACACGCTGAAGTCGATTAGGACGAAAGGACATGATGTCCTGTTCCTGCCTCCATACAGCCCGGACTTGAATCCCATTGAAAAAAAAATGGGCGCAGGCTAAATGCATCAGAAAAAAGAAAAGATGTAATCAGTATCAACTTTTTGAAACATATTTATTATGACCTTTTATTGTGGGTTAGCTATAAGTCGATATTCAAACACAGGAATAAGGCGAAATTTGGAAAAAAAACGAATGTCGTACAATAATATTCCCTTTACGGTGTTGACTTGGTTCCGGTACCAAAATGGTTCCGGATCTGACAAGTTAAGGGAGCCTCTAAAAACCCCAAATCCTCCTAAAGTAATTGCTTATCCGAACGAGTTGACCAAAGATGTCAGCAACGACTATTATCTGTTGCCGCAATCTGCGGGTACGCTGTACGAAGACGATATCATTCG
>JAITVO010000284.1 GCA_031285765.1 Cytophagaceae bacterium
TGAAAATGGCGCAGTTTACACCAAAACTCTATTCCTTACCCAAAAACATCGAGCTATACAGCCACTATTCGACCCAAAAAATGTGGAATAATCGTTGGGGTGACGCATTGACGAAGTCATGACTCTTGAAGCAAATATTGACAGCATAGCTGTTCAAAATACTTCAATTGATGATTTTAATGAAAATACAATGTTTTCTTCTTTTAAATTAATGTTAGCATTTTCTGCATTTGCTTATTCTTCCGATATGGGATGGGTGATATTAAATCCTTATTTTATAAAATTGGATGATGAGTGATAAAGAAAGATAACAGGAAAAAACGTTATCTTTGTTGTTATGGTATTTTAATGTGTTATAACTATATAATTAACAGTAAATCAGCAAGTAAAAATAATCAACTTTATAATAATAAATGGAACTTGACAATAAGACATACAACATACTCGTAAATGAAATAAGGCAATTAGTCAATCAGGCAAGACATCATATTGCCTATAATATTAATATTGAACTGCTTTATACTTATTAGAACATTGGCAAACTGATTGTTTCCAAAGAGCAGGATAAAAAACGGGACGAACTATCTATTAGACAATTGCTTATTAGTTTGTCAAAAGACTTGACAAGAGAACTTGGAAAAGGTTTCAGTAGAAGCCAACTTACCTATATGCGGTTATTTTACCTGCATTTTCAAACATTTCCAGACAAAACAATGCTTGGTTCGACACCGTCAAACCACACCGAAAAGCCAACAAAATCAACTGGTTTGACAGTGTCACACCAACTCAGTTGGTCTCATTACTATGAACTGTTGAAATGTAATTCAGAAGAAGAAATCAGTTTTTATCAGCAGAGTGCTATACGTGATAATTGGTCGGTCAGAGAGTTGAGGCGGCAAATAGACAGTGCTTTATTTGAGCGAATTGCCTTGAGTAAAGATTCAAAAGCAGTAATGGAATTAGCAAAAAAGGGAAATATTATTGAAAAAGAAACAGATATTATACGAGACCCTTATGTATTGGAATTTTTAAATATCCCGGAACATCACCAGTACAATGAAAAGCAGTTAGAACAGCGAATTTTTGATAATCTGCAAAAGTTTATAATGGAATTGGGCAAAGGTTTTGCTTTTGTCGGCAGACAATACCGTATTACGCTCGACAACACACATTTTTATGTTGATTTGGTATTTTATCATCGTATCCTTAAATGTTTTGTTCTTATAGATTTGAAAGTAAAATCCGTGAGACACACCGACATCGGACAAATGAACCCGTATTTAAACTATTTTGAAACCGAACAAAATGTAGAAGGAGATAATCCTCCCATTGGAATTATTCTATCAAAACATAAAGACGATATTACCGTAGAATACGCCACCAGAGGAATATCTAACAAAATTTTTGTTTCAAAATACCAATTATACCTGCCTGACAAAAAAGTATTGCAAAATAAATTGAAAGAATTATTAGATGAATAGTAGCCAGGCAGGAACAAGCAGTTTGCCGTAATGCGGGGCGTAATCTCGCAGAAAGTTATGTAGGAATTTGGAAGTGTCGCCCGTCCGAGCGTTTCCGTTTCCCAGCACTACGACAAGCTGCCGGGGTTACCTACAAATGTGGAGAGTGCATCGTCAAAGTGAAATTTGAATACAACAAGAAAATATTAGAAAATAATGAGTGTAAAAAATATTAATCAACAAATGTCAAACGTAAAGTTTTAAAATATGTTAGTGTCCTGTCAATTTAATAAAGTCTGATAAAGCTTTTTTAATTTAATTCTGGCGTCGTCATTCGTGAATCGCCAGTTGATCTTCGCATTCCTGTTATTTCTGTCTCTTTGCCAGGCTATCACTTCTTTTTTCATTGTATCCATATCTCCAATTCTTCTATTGAGGCACTGTCCGGTAAGGACGTGAAGTTCTATCTCTACCATATTGAGCCAGCTACCATGCTTGGGAGTATAGATGAACGTCAAACCTGTCCCATATCCGCTTAGCTTCTTCCGGGGGGAATGTTTCATACAGGGAAGCCGGTTTATGCGTATTCAAATTATCCATCACCAATCTTATCTTCTCCACATGGGGATACTGTTCATCCGCTATTTCTTTCATTAATAGAGCCCAATCCTGTTTTGTCTTCCGTTCTGTTACCTTCACATGCCGTTTTCCCCGTAGCGGTTCATTGACCATAAATATGTTGGCAATCCCGCAACGTTCGTATTCATAATCCGCTTTTGCATCACTTCCGGGCTTTCTTTCCAGTGGCAGACGGGTCTCTTTTATCAATTGTTTGGGCGACTCATCCATACAAACGACCGGACGAAGCGGGTCGTAAGGCTCTTTGTATACATCCAATACACGCTCCATGCAGGAAACAAAATCTCCATTTTGCAAAGGAGGAATTATCCATCCCCGGACACGCCACGGTTTGATTTCGTTTTTTTTAGAAGCTGTTTGAGTTAATTTTTTTTGAAAAGAGCAGAAAGTGTACTATGTTTGTTAAATGCGAATCAAACAATACAGTTCCGACCTTTCTGCCCAAAGTTGGCAAGTTATGAAAAAAA
>JAITVO010000326.1 GCA_031285765.1 Cytophagaceae bacterium
GTGGTCAATTTTGCTAAAATGGGAAATACCGGTACTTTCAAAAAGCATTTGAAAAAAGTATTGAGAACCTGCAAGGATAAACGCAAGATTATCATTTATGTTGATAATGTGCGATTTCATCACGCAAAACTGCTCAAAACTTTTTTAGAGGCTCACTCAAAACTTGAAATAAGATATTTGCCTGCCTATTTACCCAACCTCTCTCCACCGGAGAGAGGTTGGTGGTATATGCGAAAAAGCATTATACATAATCGTTATTTATCATCTATCAAAGAACGCATTGCCAAATTTTGGCAGCTATTATCGGGATGCTTACAGACAAACATATTATTGAAAAATATTTGTGTAATTAATTTTTAGAAATTATATATTTGAAGTCGATGAAGGTTTAAAGTTCAATGTTTCGAGGTACTCCCTGCCCCAATCATCATTTCATTTTCCGCATAAATCGAATGAAATCATTCATTACATGAATAAATACACCATCCATAAAAACAAAAAAAGCATCGCATAAGAAGCTGTTGTACTACTGAAATAAGCGTTGCAGAAGATAAAAATGTTGTTGCACAAGATAAAAATGCCGTTGCACGAGATAAATAAGCTATTGCACGAGCTAATTATAGCAATTATTCAAAATATTTACTGTGTTATACAGAATGTAAATAAAATGAAAGCACATAAAGCCTCGTTTTACAAATTAAATAACATCAGTAGCTGACATAATAACAGATACAATAGCCTTATTGCTGTATTATTACCAAACAGCCACCATATTTAGTATTATAGATTGTTGAAATTATGAATCAGTAACTCATGTTATGCAAGTCTTGTTTTTTTAAAAGCCTTGAAAAGGCAAAATTTTCGTAACCGCAAGCGAGCAAAGTGTTGCCTGCGGAGATAAGAACAGGAGTGATACCGCTCGAAGAACAGAATAATTTTGAAATTTATGAAAAACATGGCTTTTCAAGCCACCTAAAAAAACAATAACAGACATCTGGAAAATTAATTTGATGGATAACTGTCAATCTTTTTTCCGAAGAGGTCTGATACATATTTTGCGTAACATGAGTAAGTTATTTCAGTTTTATCCACATTAAATTTTTAATTCTTATTTGACATTTGTACTTTTGGGTAATTTTTGAAACCTGTTAAAAGACCGTATATGCTTACATTACTTTCTGTTCCCGAAAATTTAGCAGATAAATTTGTCGAACTGTTTCCTGATAAAACAAAGAATATTTTTACAGCGTCCGACCCATCCGGTACAAAAGTCGGTTCGGGCGGCGGCACGGCTTGGCTGCTGGCTAAACATTTTGAACAGTTACAGGAGCCTCATTTTAGTCCATATCTTTCATCCGAAAAAAAAATCATTATCCATGCGGGAGGACAAAGTCGGCGACTTCCTGCTTATGCGCCTTCGGGAAAAATACTTACGCCCGTTCCTGTATTTCGATGGAGCAGAGGGCAAAACATTCGCCAAACGCTGCTCGATTTGCAGTTGCCCCTGTATGAACAAATGATGAACGTTGCGCCAAATGGCGTCAATACGCTGGTGGCAAGCGGCGATGTTTATATTTTGACTGAACAGGTTTTTCATTCGCTTCCCGACGCCGATATTATTTGTCTTTCAATTTGGACCGACCCTTATCTTGCTTCGCGGCACGGAGTGTTTTTTGTTGCGCGCGAAACGCCGCATCAACTTGATTTCATTCTTCAAAAGCCTGCTCATTCGCGAATTGAGAAACTTGCAGTTTCTCATCTATTTATGATGGATATTGGCGTGTGGCTGTTGAGCGACCGTGCTGTGGATGTGCTGATGCAAAAATGTGGATGGACGAAAAACAAGTTTGAGAACAAAAATCCTGCGGAATACGACTTGTACGGAACATTCGGAACATGTCTCGGCAACAATCCTTCGCAGTTCGACCCTGACATTTCAAAACTGTCGGTCGCTGTTGTTCCATTGGAGAAAGGCGAGTTCTTTCATTATGGCACAAGCGCGGAGTTGATTTCGTCAACCGAAAAAATACAGAATCATGTAAAAGACCAGCGGAATATTCTTCATCATCGCATAAAGCCACATCCATCGCTCTTTGTTCAAAATTCAATAACAAAATTCGACTGGATGCCACAGCACCGCGACATCTGGATTGAAAACAGTTTTGTGCCCGACAGTTGGCAGTTCCAAAGTCAGCACATTATTACAGGTATTCCCGAAAACGAATGGAATCTTATACTGCCTTCGGGATTCTGTTTGGATATGGTTCCGGTTTATGATTCGAAAACAACGCTCCGTCCTTACGGTATCAACGATGTTTTTAGTGGAAATATTATTGATGCGATGTGGATGGGTTGTCGATTCAACGAATGGCTCTCCAAGCGAGGAATTGATTGGCAACAGGCAGGCATTAATCCTGCAGCCGATATTCAGATGACGCCGCTTTTTCCCGTTATCGAAACAGGCAAAGATACCGAACGACTGATAAAATGGATGATGGGCGAAAGCGTCGATGATTCGGAGATGAAAGAGTTGTGGCTTAATTCGGAACGATTGGCGGCGACGGACTTAAATGCGATGGCAAATTTAAAGCGTTTGTTTGCACAGCGCGACTGTTTTTTCGCGAAAACCATGCCTGTTGTTGCATCGAATTACAAACGCAGCGTTTTTTATCAGGTTAACCTGAAACAGCTTGCTTGCGATTATTCCCGTTTAGCCATACCTGCACCCAAAATTCTTTCCGATAACGAAAATCCGCTTGTTTTGGCACGCCACAGCATGTTTCGTTCCGAGTTGCTGCGCAATACAGGCGTTAACGATTTAAAAGAAGAGATAAACGCCTTCGATATTTTGCAGCATACAATAATCGACTCTTTGCCGCACAGAGAAACACCCAAACTGAATGTTTTTTCGGACCAAATTGTATGGGGGCGCAGTCCGGCACGCCTTGACCTTGCTGGTGGATGGAGCGATACGCCGCCTTACAGTATTCAGTCAGGTGGGGCGGTCGTAAACATCGCTGTTGATTTAAACGGGCAGCCGCCGTTGCAGGTATTTGTTCGGCTTTCGGATGAATATAAAATAGTATTGCGCTCCATTGACAACGGAGTGAGTGAAACCATTACAACCTTTAAACAATTAGGCAGTTATGCAAGTATAGGTTCTGCTTTTTCCATTCCGAAAGCTGCTCTTTGTTTGGCTGGATTTCATCCGAAATTTGGCGCCACTGCCCCGTCGCTCGAAAACATGCTGAAAGAATTTGGCGGAGGCATTGAAATATCGTTGCTTGTAGCCATTCCCAAAGGTTCGGGTTTGGGCACAAGTTCCATACTTGCTGCTGCTATTTTGGGCACATTGTCGGACTTTTGCGGTTTAAACTGGGATAAAAAGAGCATCTGCCATCGTACCTTAATTCTCGAACAGATGCTGACAACGGGCGGTGGCTGGCAAGACCAGTACGGCGGTGTTTTTGCGGGAATAAAGCTGTTGCAAACTGTATCGGGGCTTCAATCCGACGTCAGCATCAGCTGGCTGCCCGATTTACTGTTTACCCGTCCCGATTTCAGAGAAAACTGGCTGCTTTACTATACAGGAATTACGCGCGTAGCGAAAAGTATTCTTTCGGAAATTGTTCGCGGAATGTTTTTGAACGAAGGGGCGCGGCTTCGCGTTATCAATGCTATCAAAGAGCATGCTTTCTCCATTTTCGAAACAATTCAAAAAAACGATTACAAGGCAACGGCACAAATGATTTCCCGTTCGTGGCAGCTGAACAATCAATTAGATTCGGGAACCAATACGCTTCAAATACAATCCATCATCAACATGATAAACGATTACGCTTTAGGTTATAAACTGCTGGGCGCAGGCGGAGGCGGCTACTTGCTGATATGCGCTAAAGACGATAAGTCCGGACGGCTTATCAGAGAAATTTTGGAAAAGAATCCACCCAACAACAAAGCGCGCTTTGTTTCGATGCAAATCAGCGAAACCGGATTGCAGGTTTCGAGGTCGTAAAGAGTATTTATGTTTAAGTTTTTAATCTTTAATTATGATAGTTTTTCCAAATGCCAAGATAAATCTTGGGTTATATGTGATTGCGAAACGAGCCAACGGTTATCATAATCTCGAAACAGTTTTTGTTCCCATTCCCAAATTATGCGATGTACTCGAAGTTATTAATGCACCCGAAGGTGCAAAAGAAGACTGTTTTTCGCAAACAGGTATTATCATTGACGGCTCGCCAGGCGATAATTTGTGCCTGAAAGCTCTGCGTTTAATGCGCGAATATTGCACAATTCCACTGCTGAACATTATTTTGCATAAAGTGATACCGACTGGTGCAGGATTAGGCGGAGGCTCGTCGGATGCCGCGTTTATGCTTAAACTGCTGAACGAAGGGTTCAACGCGGGATTGAACACGGAAGAACTGGAAAATATAGCTTCGGAAATTGGCGCCGACTGTGCCTTTTTTATCCGCAACAAGGCAACATTTGGCGAAGGTATTGGAAATAAGTTTTCATCTGTTAATATAAATTTGTTGAATTTATGGATTGAATTAGTCATTCCACCCATTCATGTATCCACAGCTTTTGCCTATCGAAACATAACACCTCAACAGCCGGCTTCCGATTTGCGGCAATCTGTGCAATATTCCATCAAAATGTGGCGGCACAAAATCCTGAACGATTTTGAAAAGCCTGTTTTTGAGAAATATCCAGAAATTGAAAAAATAAAAGACAGGTTTTTTAAAAACGGAGCATTGTATGCTTCCATGTCGGGAAGCGGCTCTGCGGTTTTCGGACTATTCTGCAAAAAGCCTGAAATTAGCTGGGATGAAAACTATTTTGTTTTTTCGGGAAAACTGGATGTGGAAAAATGAAATTTTTCTTCTTTACATTCAGCATCATCATCGCCAAACGTACTTGAAACATCTGCCTCAAAACAGTTATTATAAGAAATATTCGGGCGATATTCTTGAAAAACGAATCAGATTCTTAACCTTATTTCTTTTATACATCGTCAAAAATCTGATTCGTTTTATCTCCAAAGCGTTTCAAAGCGAAATTTCCATAATTTCAAATGAAATTAAGCCCGAAGGCACTTTAATTTCTACCTTGTCGCCTTTCTTTTTGCCAATCAAACCTTTGGCGATGGGCGTCGAAACCGATATTTTTCTTTCTTTAAGATTCGCTTCACTCTCCGATACAATCATATAGGTGGTAACTGCATTATTTGCAAGGTTTTTTACTTTCACTTTATTGAGCAACTGAACTTTCGACGTATTCAGTTTCGACTCGTCAATTACTCTGCTAAGCGCAATGGTATCTTTAAGTTTGGCTATTTTCATTTCAAGAAGTCCCTGTGCCTCTTTAGCTGCATCATATTCGGCATTTTCCGACAAATCGCCTTTGTCGCGAGCTTCCGCAATTTGCCGCGAAATGCGCGGACGCTCAATTGACTCAAGTTGAACTAATTCTTCGCGAAGCTTTTTCAAGCCTTCTTCGGTAACATAACTTACATTCGACATTTTTCTTTCCTCCACGTTTATTAATAAGGTTAAAAAGAAAAGAATCCCGAATTTTTTCGAGACTCAAAATTGTTGTTAAAATAAATTTTCTGGATAATTAGCGAGATGCCGGTCAATAATCCGGTCGTTTTAATATTTCGCTGTAAATTATTGCTTTTTGCAAATTAAAAGGATCTTTATCCCAAATTGTAGCCGTTTTACTTTCATCCTCATCAAACAAATCTTTTTGCGGGATTCTTTTTCTTAAACTCGATGAGATTGTTTCCTTTTCCTTTATTCTTTGTCGCTTAAAATCATTTTTTCTGTAATCCGAAAATTGAGAAACATTCTCCGGTTTTCGATAAGCTGGAGGTGAAGCAATTTTTCGGTTTTCTACCTCTATTAGCTGCCTGACGGTTGGGAAAAACTCCTTTAAAGTATCGTCAATTTCCTGTTCGGGCATAGGCATATCATCATGTGGTCGGTTATTTTTGATAGCCTTCTTATAGATGCTGGCAACAACAGCTACAAGCATTATTAGTCCGTATGCAATATCACCCAAGTCCATTACAGATTGTTTAAAATAATTCTGCGAATTTAGAAGTTTGCATCCAAATAACCAAATAAAAATCCATTATTTTTATTTTTACGAATAAATCAATCGTTACTTAAATCACACAATATACTTATATTCAGCCGCCTATTTGTATTGCACAATATTTTTTTGTGATACTAGACAGTCAAATAGGAATGATATTTTATTTGTCGTAGATTTTAGGTGGTGTTTCCCAAAGTATGCTCAATCATACATATCCATAATTTATATAAAAGAAGGCTAAATCAAAAGACTTGAAATGGTTTAACTTCTTTTTAGAAAAGCAGCATGTTTTTCTGAACGCTCTTCTGATTCGATGTCTAAGCCTGCAGTTGTTGCCCCCTATTCCGACCGTATTTGCTTTCCCGATGATATGATTATCTTCCTTGAAAACGGTCACAAAACTTTGCCAATCATCCGTACAAATCTTTCTATAAGAGACTCCTAATTCTGTAAGTTTCTTCCACAAGGCTCTTGCTGTTTTCAGATTACGCTTACTCCAAACATAAGCCACTATTTCTCCACTTTCACGATCATATGCGTAGATAAGCCATACTTTATTGGATTTCTTTTCTACATAAGTCCAAAACTCATCGACTTCCAATGATTCACAATGAGTCTGTTGCGGTTTTATGACGTATTTTGATTTGACCAGCGCCGACAAAACCTTCCTGATGCTGATTCCTTCTATAATAGAAACATCCCTGATATACCCGCTGACCAGCATCAACAATATTCGACGGATAATGCTTGAATGACATCTCTTATAGAATAACGCATGGTCGCCAATGAATTGACGATGACAGAATTTACACATATAGTTTTGCTTACTATTGATTTTCTTACCGTTTTTCTTTACTTTTGAACTTTGGCAATTAGGACAAAGGGTAATTTTTATTTGACAATTAG
>JAITVO010000027.1 GCA_031285765.1 Cytophagaceae bacterium
GGGAACCTCTAAAAACTCAAAGTTTGAGGCTTGCGAGGCGATAAAAGCGCAGTTTACATGAAGGTAAATGAGCATTTTATCGTCCGAAGCATAACGAAGAAATTGGAGTTTTTAGAGGTTCCCGTATGTTTTCTTTTTGAATAGCGCTACTAATTTGTTATCTTGACACTCTGCCTTGATATTCATGTTTATCTTGCAGTATAATGAGTTTCGCGACAATCTAAATATTAATAATTATTCAATAATAACTGGCAAATTCTATTTTTCTGTCATGTGCTATACTGCTATCAATAATATTAAAATAGAATAAGATTATGCTGTATGCAAAGTCCCGCAAATATTTTGAATTGCTTGATAGCGGTTTATAAGATAAATAATATATAAGAAACAAAATGACACACAAAATCTTTGCAGTAGTGAACAGCAAACAGCTTTAGCAAGCCGATATCAGAAATACTCTCAATGAAAAAGTTGTAAAAAAAGATTTTGCAACTAAATTTTTGAGTTGAAACATGAAATTTTTTCAGACTTATCTATAGGAAAGACGCATCGCAATGCGTTTCTGCTGAACACCACTCTTACCCATATAAATAAAGGGGTTACACATATTGATATGTCATCTTACGCAATAATTATTATTTTTTTTTTATCTGCACGGTTGCATTTCATATATTTATTACTAATTTTACGGCTCGTCAAATTGACGATTTTTTTAATCAAAACAAGTATTAATCTTATTAATTTATTTGTCACATGAAGACTTATCAAACCGATCAGATTAAAAATATTTCGCTACTTGGAAGCAGCGGCTCGGGTAAAACCACGCTCGTTGAAGCGATGCTCTTCGAGTGTGGGGTCATCAGCCGCAGGGGTGATATTTTGAGCAAAAACACTGTTTCGGACTACAACCGCGCTGAACATGAGTACGGATACTCTATTTTTTCGTCGGTTATTTATGCCGAATGGCTCGAAAAAAAGCTCAACATTATCGACAACCCTGGATCTGATGATTTTATCAATGGAGCCATTACATCGCTCAATGTTACCGACACTGCCATTATGTTGATTAACTCAACACAAGGCGTTGAAGTGGGTACCGAAAACCTGTTCCGTTATACCGAACAGCTGCGGAAACCCGTTATCTTTGTGGTGAACCAGCTCGATCACGAAAAGGCAAACTACGACACTTCGGTGGAAAACATTTACGAAACATTCGGCAAAAAAGCCGTTGTTATTCAGTATCCCGTCAATGCAGGAGTTGATTTCAACGCCGTTATTGACGTGCTGAAAATGAAGATGTATCAGTGGAAGCCCGAAGGCGGCGCTCCCCAAATTCTCGACATCCCTGCAGGCGAAAAAGAGAAAGCAGACGAGTTGCACAACGCCTTGATTGAAGCCGCTGCCGCAAACGACGACGGCTTGATGGAACTCTTTTTCGATAAAGGTTCGCTCGACGAAGAAGAGATGCGCCAAGGCATCAGAATTGGGCTGCGCAAGCGCGATATGTTCCCTATCTTTTGCGTTGCGGCGGGGAAAGACATGGGCGTTCGCCGATTGATGGAGTTTTTGGGCAACGTAGTACCTTCAGTATCGAGCATGCCTGCTCCCAAAACGTCGAAAGACATTGAAGTTGTACCCGACGTAAACGGATCCACTTCCATATTTGTATTCAAAACAAGCATTGAGCCGCATCTTGGCGAAGTAAGCTACTTTAAAGTGATGTCGGGCAAGATTATAGAAGGAATGGATCTTTACAACACGTCGAACCGCGACGCTAAGGAACGTATTTCGCAGCTGTACTGTGTGGCGGGCAACAACCGTCAGAAGGTTACCGAACTCTTGGCGGGCGACATCGGGGCAACCGTAAAGTTGAAAGAAACAAAAACGGGACACACGCTCAACGTAAAAGGCACCGACTACGTGTTTGAACCCATAAGCTATCCCAATCCCAAGTTCCGCACAGCCATTAAGCCTGTCAGCGAAAGCGACGACGAAAAGATGGGCGAAGTGCTGACCCGTATGCACGAGGAAGACCCCACCATCATTGTTGAATACTCAAAAGAGCTAAAGCAGGTGATTGTGCACGGACAGGGCGAGTTCCACCTCAATACAATGAAGTGGCGCATGGAAAACTTGGACAGGATACCGACTGAATTTTACAGTCCCAAGATTCCGTATCGCGAAACCATCACCAAACAGGCGCGTGCCGATTATCGCCACAAAAAGCAGTCGGGCGGCGCAGGGCAGTTTGGAGAAGTGCACATGATTATTGAGCCTTATTACGATGGAATGCCCGTTTCAACCACCTACAAGTTCAACGGACAGGAGTTCAAAATCAGCGTGCGCGATACCGAAGAAGTCAATCTGGCATGGGGCGGCAAGCTGGTTTTCTGCAACTGCATTGTGGGCGGTTCAATTGACGCACGTTTTCTTCCTGCCATCCTCAAGGGGATTATGGAAAAAATGGAAGAAGGTCCGCTCACAGGCTCGTATGCCCGCGACATCCGCGTGTGCATTTACGACGGAAAGATGCACCCTGTCGATTCAAACGAAATATCGTTTAAACTTGCTGGACGTAATGCTTTCAGAGCCGCCTTTAAGGAAGCTGGACCAAAGATTCTGGAACCTGTTTACGATGTTGAAGTTCGCGTTCCTTCGGACAGGATGGGCGATGTAATGAGCGACCTGCAGGGACGTCGCGCCATGATTGAAGGCATGAGCAGCGAAAAGGGTTTTGAAGTTATTAAAGCAAAAGTTCCATTAAAGGAGATGAACAAGTATTCGACTTCGCTCAGCTCTATCACGGGAGGACGGGCATTTTACTCAATGAGCTTCTCGAAATACGAGAAAGTTCCGCCCGAAATACAGGAACAATTGCTTGCGGCTTACGAAGCGGAGCAGAAAGAGGAATAAACATTTTCAGTTTAAATTTTTAATCCTAACAGGGTTGATTATTGAAAAAAAGGGAGGCAGTTTACGAGTTGCTTCCCCTTTTTTGTGATACGATGCTTTGTGTAAAGCTAAAACTCTTTATAAATTATTCGTCCTGCATGGCAAAATCGTTTTCAAACTGCACAGCCATTTTTACTTCCAGTGTTCCTGATTCTCTTTTCCGACTCTTTTTCTATTTATCATAAGGTACGATAAATACAACAGGCAGTTGCTTTTTGCCTATTGCTATGGCTACCTCATTCCCTGCTACAACATTTTTTTAAGTGATGAAAAGTTAGCCTTAGCTTCTGTTGATTGTAATAATTTTGTGATACAAATATTGTTTTACTTTTAATCTCGAATAATTTTACAGCGCTCAATCTCCTCCCTCACTCCCCCTCTATTGTGTAGAGGGGGACGGGGCGAAGAGGTATTCTCAGTATTTTTCTTTCTGGAATCCCCACATCCGGAGTTCCTCTTTCCAGTTGTCGGGATAATTTGCTTTCACGAGGCTTATCAGGGCGTTAAGCGTTTTTATAATCTTAGCTTTCAATTCAGCCTTGTTGCTTACCTGCACCGACGTTTCGCCGTCGCGAGTGCTCGCAGCCTGCTTTGTGTTAACAAATCTGTGATAAAGAGCTTCCCAGTACGTCTTGCCGTATTTTCGAGTACCCATGTCATTACTGTCAAGCGCCTTTATCATTTTTTCGAGAGAATGTTGCCGCGTATCGTTATCGCGCGGAATGGCATATTTATTACCTGCCTTTTCGATACCAAACTGTGTATAATATGCCTTTGCATTCTCTTTTGTGAACATATCGGCAATGTAGCCTTTTACGTATTTGAGCGAATTGTCGATTTCGGAATTTATTGCAGCAAATGTTTGAGTAATAATTCGCCGCTCGCCTAAAAGCGTGTTACCTGTATCGTAAGCTGCTTTGTACTGGATTGTTGAATCTCGAAACTCAAGTGGACTTGTCCACTTAAGGGTTAATTCCGATTTTATCCAAGCGTCCGTCGCCGATGTCGAAACAGTAAGCACATCCACATCCTTTTGAGGAACGATGCTGCGCGACTGTTTTTTTCCTTTTACTTCGATTAATTCTTCTTCTTCCATAAAATTCTAATTTTTAAAGTTGATTAAACATTCAGTTACCGCATTGTTTTTTTATTCAATGCCTCAAAAATTTCCCCGATGCAATATAATATTTGCAGTGGCATTGGTCAAACTTTCCCGATGCAATATAATATTTGCAGTGGTATTGGTCAAACTTCCCCGATACAATATAACATTTGCAGTGGTATTGGTCAAACTTCTCCGATGCAATATAACAGTTGTAGCGGTATAAGCCAAAATATCCTTAACAGCTTCGTATCTATATACGTTTTGCGCCGACAAATATATGAAATAATTTTCAAAAAAAACATTTTCGTTTATTTTGAAAAGCCAGATGCAAAATTTACCTGTGTACACGTGGCTTTCGCCCGATGTTAAAACTAAGACGGGTCGTAAACAAATCCTTTGCAATGAAGCTCTCCACCCATCATTTGAGCCTTAATAAGCAACAAATCGTCATATTTAAAATTGCCAGTAATCTCTATATGCCCCTTCTTTATCTCTGAGTTAACACTCAAATACACCAGTACCTTGCCGTCGATTACAACTGCAAGCGATTTTCCGATATTGTTGCACGTTAAACGTTGCCATGTTTTGTGATAAGGCTCATTCAGTTCAATAGCAAGCCTGCTGCTGCCTTTATGTTTCACAACATCGCAACTTTTAACCGATTCGGGATTCAACACAAAATCGTCATGCCCCAACTTTAATGCCACTAATTCGTAATCCATTTCTGCCATTTCTGTTTGCTGCACCATCTTTGCAACCCAGTAAAAAGCCACATCGGCAGGAAGCAAATGCATATTGCTTTTAAAAACGCTGTCGATAAACGAAACTTGGTCTTTGGCCGAATTGATAATAACCGGACTATTGACCGCACTCCCTACCAACCATCGCCTCGATGTATCGGAGCCTGCTCTGAGCGAGTCTATCTCTGCCAAAACAGGCATCAGCATTGGCAACAGTTCGCTTTGTGCGTAAGTTTCGGCAATGTGAATTCGCCCCTGCCGCATAAGTAAAATGTTCAACAGAGAGTCGTTTCCTCTGTAATTGATGGTAAACACACCGTGCGTAACATCGGTACTTTCATATACCTTCCATAAAGACTCAGCACGTTTAATAAACACTTCGCGGGCTTCAGCCTGTTGCTTGCTGCTGCATCTTACATCTACCGCAATAATTGCAGTATGACAAAACAGCCAGCACGATGTGCATAAGCATAACATAGCTGCCAGCATCAAAATGGTGATTTTGTTTCGCATGTCATTCATTTTTATATTAAGTCAACAGTTAATTTATACAACATAATAAATAACAAAAAAGTATTGCCGTATTAAAAGAAACAGTTCTATTATATTTATTAGAAACTGATGTTATCAGCGCCCTTTTTATAACGCTGTTAAGCGTTGCTAAAATAGATGCTTTGTGCAACATTATTTATATATATTTACATCCATATCTCCATTACAACGCTACATAATTCTGCGAAAAAGTATCACCATCGCTTACCCTGTCGGCAGTTGCCCCTTTTTTGAGCCAGCGGGTGCGTTGCGCCGACGTGCCATGATTAAACGCATCGGGCACAGTATATCCCTGCAAAAGCATCTGCAAACGGTCGTTGCCAATGGCAGCTGCAGCATTCAGTCCTTCTTCAATGTCGCCTTCCTCAAGCGAATTGTACATCTTATTGTTGTGATACGCCCAAATGCCGGCATAAAAATCAGCCTGCAATTCGAGGCGCACATTGAGGCGATTGCTTTCTTTTTTGCTCAACCTGCGCTGTGCCTGCGATACATCCGTAAGCGTTCCAAGCAGATATTGCACATGATGCCCTACCTCGTGGGCAATTACGTAAGCATAGGCAAAGTCGCCGCCAGCTCCGAGCTGTTCCTCAATCTGTTCAAAAAACAAAAGGTTGATGTACACCTTTTGGTCGGCAAAACAGTAAAACGGTCCCGTTTGCGAAGTAGCGCTTCCGCAGCCCGAACTTACGGCGCGGGTAAACAGCGCCATCACCGGCGGGTCGTATTGTCGTCCCATTTTTCTCAAATTCTTTTGTCCACACATCCTCAGCGCCCTTCAAAATCTGTTTGGCAAACAGCGCCATCCGGTCTTCGGCTTGTACAGGCACATACTCGGCATTGTCCACGCTTTGCATGATGCCGCCGGCAAGCTGATTGGTCAGCACACTTAATATATCGCACCCGTCAGCCATGTGATAACAACAATTACAACGATGCCGCCAATTCCGGCAGTAGCTTTTTTACCTCCGCTTATGCGCCGACGGTCGTCAACATTAGTACTCGCACGTCTTCCTGTAAGTCGCATAAATAGTATATTTGTTCAAAATAATTCGTTACAGCAGTCTGTTTAAACGGCGTAAATCTAAATATTTTTTCCCTAACAAAGAATATTTCTCTATTCTTTACAGTACAACCGCATCAAATATTTCAGCAATTAGATTCATCTGTACTGCTACTCATTTTACAACTTATATCAATTTTACTTATTGTGTATCAGTGTTCCGTTATAGAGGCAATGTTGGTAGATATCGAAATAGCATCTATACTTTCAGCCCCGTTATGGACGGAATAATATTGTATTTTTCTACCAACATTTCGTACCCAACGGAATACCGACGTAAAATTGCTATAAACAACCTCAGTAGCTAATAATTGTTTAAAATCGGGTAAGTATAAAAAATAAAATCAACATCATTACAGTTTGTGAAATAGCTCTGATTCTTTAGAATTAACCAACTGAATTCAGTTTTGAAAAATATTGATACATTTTCCCACCGAAAATTGCGCCGGATTGTTACTCGTTATACAAAAAAGGTGTATCTTTGTGGCGGATTGTTTAAAACATTTTGTTATATGAAAATTATTCAGTGGAGTACGATTCTTTTATTTATTATAATTTTGCACTCCTGCATATCGCCGACGCAAACAACGCCTCCTGCGCCTTACGGCGCTATCCCCACTAAAGAACAAACTGACTGGCAGCAACTGGAATATTACATGTTTGTTCACTTCGGTACCAACACGTTTAGCAACGTGGAATGGGGCGACGGTAAGGAAGACCCCAAAATATTTAATCCATCCGGCGTGGATTGCCGGCAATGGGCGGCTACCGCTAAGGCTGCCGGAATGAAAGGAATTATTATTACAGCAAAACATCACGACGGATTTTGCCTGTGGCAAAGTAATTTCAGTACGCATACTGTACGTGAAAGCGCGTGGAAAGATGGCAAGGGCGATTTGCTGCAAGAGTTGTCGGACGCCTGTCGCGAGTTCGGGCTGAAGTTCGGCGTGTACCTTTCGCCTTGGGACAGAAACCATCCGGCTTACGGAACGCCTGATTACAATCAGGTGTTTGCCAATACGCTGAACGAAGTGTTGAGCAGCTACGGCGAAGTGTTTGAGCAGTGGTTCGATGGCGCTAACGGCGAAGGGCATGAGGGAAAAAAGCAGGTGTACGACTGGGAGCTTTTTCACAAAACTGTGTACCGTAATCAGCCGCACGCTATTATTTTCAGCGACGTTGGACCGGGTTGCCGATGGATGGGCAATGAGCAGGGCGTTGCGGGCGAAACAAATTGGGCAACCATGAACACCGAAGGCTTTGAGCCGGGATCGGGCGCGCCCGATCCCAGTGTGCTGAATACAGGCGAACAGGGCGGCAAGGCGTGGGTGCCGGCTGAGGTAGATGTGTCGATTCGTCCGGGATGGTTTTACAGCCCTGCAACCGACGACAAGGTGAAGACGGTGGAGAAACTGATGGACATCTATTATACTTCGGTGGGTCGCAATGCAAACCTGCTGCTGAATGTGCCGCCCGATAGGCGCGGACGTATTCACCCAAACGACTCCACTCGACTGATGGAGTTTCGCAAAGCGCGTGAAATGGCTTTCGCCAATGATTTGTCGGCGAAAGCCGACATAAAGGCAAGTAACACACGCGCAAACTCGGCGGAATATAGCGTTGGCAACATACTGGACAACGATTACAATACCTACTGGGCTGTGGATGATGATACTTTGATGGCTTCGATTGAAATTGACCTGAAAGAGGCACAAACATTTAATCGGCTGCTGTTGCAGGAATATATTCCGCTGGGGCAGCGCATTACTGCGGTGAGCGTAGAATACATGGATGCGGTGGCGCAAACATGGAGAGAACTGACACGCGCAACAACGGTAGGATACAAGCGCATCCTGCGGTTTCCTGCGGTTACGGCGCAAAAGGTACGAATAGAGTTTACCGCGGCAGCGTGTCCGGTAGTTAGCGCTATTGGCATTTACAGGTCGCCCGAACAGTTAGCAACGCCTGCAATAGCGCGAAGCATGGCGGGCGTTGTGTCGATAGAGTGCGATACGCCCGACGCTGCGATATTTTACACGATTGACAACAGTGAGCCATCCGAGACATCGAAAAAATACACAGGCGCATTCCCTTTGCGGGATGGCGGCACGGTGAAAGCCATTGCTATTGCCGATAATGCGAACAGAAGCGAAACTGTTACCGCAAGGTTCGACATTGCGCCTGAAGGGTGGAATATAATACTGCCGCACGGCGATGATGTTAAAAATATGATTGACGGTGATGTGCACACATCTGCAAAAGCAAAAATAAACTCCTTTATTACAATAGACCTCGCGCAAAGCTACATGTTGAATGGTTTTTGTTATGTGCCGCTGGCAGATGTGCAAGCGGCAAACATGTATCGGTACGACCTTGAGGTGAGCGTTGATAACAATAATTGGATGCAAGTGGCTGTGAACGCTGCGTTTGACAATATTGCCAACAATCCGGTGGAGCAGGCGGTACGGTTTGACAAGCCGGTGGAGGCTCGGATCATCAAAATAACTCCGCGCGAATCGGTAACGGGCAGCAGCGAGTGCGTGATTGCCGAAGTGGGAATCATTACAAGGTGAAGTAAACATGCGAATCGGCAGTAGAAAACTGTTTTCAAGTTTTGGGCTAAAGCCCCATAAATGTGGCTTCCCTGTCATCCGTTAGCTTTACAACGGACAGGAATATAAAGAACACAACATGGGCTTTAGCCCAAAACCAACTGCTGATTTGCATTAATCTGCAATTTATTGTTTAATTAAATATATGTTTTTGGAATGAGAAAGATTGGAATTTCATTGATTTTAGTAGCACAGTATTTACTGTTTGCCTGCACGGGCGGCAATTCGGTGAGCGTGAAACCCTACAACGAGGGGATTAACATTACGCCGACGCCGGTGGAGGTGATAGAAAAAGGGGGCGTATTTACGCTCGACCCGAATGTGGTGTTTGTTACAAACCACGAAAGTGGGCGCACAGTAGCCGATTATTTTATTGCCAAGATGACAAAATCGACCGGCTACACTTTTAAGGCTGTTGATACAAAGCCTGACAAGGGTAAAATGGTTACGCTGACCATTACGGCAGATATTCAGGTAAGCGGTGAAGGCTACCTGCTGGACATCAGCGAAAGCGAAATTAGCGTGATGGCTGCAGCACCGCAGGGATTGTTTTATGGTATGCAAACAGTGATGCAGCTGTTGCCTGCCGAAATTGAGAGCCCGACGCCGGTAACGAATGTTGCGTGGAACATTGCAATGGTAACCATTAAGGACGAACCACGCTTTAAGTATCGCGGAATGCACTTGGACGTGAGCCGCCACTTCTTTGATGTGGACTTTATTAAGAAGCAGCTTGATGTGCTGGCGATGTTCAAGATTAACACTTTCCATTGGCACCTTACGGATGATCAAGGCTGGCGTGTTGAGATTAAGAAATATCCGAAACTGACCGAAGTGGGCGCCAAGCGGATTGAGGGCGAAGGCAACGAGTACGGACCGTATTTTTACACGCAGGAGCAAATTCGCGAAGTGGTGGCGTATGCTAAGGAACGCTTTATTGAGGTGATTCCGGAGATTGAACTTCCGGGTCATGCTGTGGCAGTACTGGCGGGCTATCCCGAACTGTCGTGCACAGGCAAACCGATTGAAGTGCGCAACATTTGGGGCGTTGCCAACGATGTGTTTTGTGCCGGAAACGATGCTGTGTTCACGTTTCTTGAAGATGTAATTATGGAAGTGGCGCCGCTGTTCGAAAGCGAATATTTCCACATTGGCGGTGACGAGTGCCCCAAGGGAAAATGGAAAACGTGCCCCAAGTGTCAGGCGCGCATTAAGGAGCTGAAATTGGTTGCAAAGGATGGACACTCGGCTGAAGAACGCCTGCAAAGCTACTTTGTTCAGCGCATCGAAAAGAGTTTGCTCAAGCTCAACAAAAAGATGATTGGCTGGGACGAGATTCTTGAAGGCGGACTGGCGCCCAGCGCAACCGTAATGAGCTGGCGCGGCGAAGATGGCGGTATTGCCGCTGCTAACATGGGACACGACGCTATTATGACGCCGGGCGAATGGATGTATTTCGACAAGTATCAGGGCGACTCTAAACTGCTTCCGGTTACTATTGGCGGCGAACTTTTGCTCGAAAAAGTATATGGTTACGAGCCTATTCCCGCCAAAATTGATGAGGATAAAAAGCATCACATACTTGGAGCGCAGGCAAATCACTGGGCTGAATACAAATACAAGGACAGCGATATGGAGAAAGACATGTTTCCGCGCATGATTGCCGTTGCCGAACTCACATGGACACCTACCGAACGTAAGAGCTACGCCGACTTTGAACGCCGTATCGACAATCAGCGCGTTCGTTTGGACATGCACAACATCAATTATTACATACCTGCTCCCGAGCAGAAGGGTGCTCCATCGTGCAACTTTGTAGCCTTTACCGACCAAACAACGTTGGAATTTAAGACTACAGAGCCTGTTAAAATGGTTTATACGCTTAATGGAACCGACCCTGTGGCAACATCAAACGAATACACAGAGCCTTTAAACTTTACCGAATCGGCAACGTTGAAAATCCGCTCGGTACTGATTTCGGGTAAAATGAGCGCTGTGCGCACCATTGCCGTTGAAAAACAGACACTGGCTCCGGCTGTTGAAGTGGACGCCGATGCTGCCGCTGCCGGAATTAAAGCCGAATACTACAAAGGTAACGCCCTTACGGTAGATGCGCTCGAAGGAAAAACTCCCGACAAAATCGAATTAGTTGCGGCTCCCTACAATTCGAAATATAGAGCCGAAGGCTATCGCGAAATTTATCCCGACGATTTCTACTCGACCGTACTCACAGGCTACATGCAGATACCCGAAGACGGTGTGTACTACTTCAGCACCGACCACGAATTGTGGATAGACGGCGCTCTGTTTATCTCGAACGAAAAGGATAACAATGGAACTGCCCGTAAATTTTCGCGCAGCGACCGCTCTATTGCCCTTGCAAAGGGAGCGCACTCCTTTAAGCTGATACGTTTGGGCGCCATTTTTGGAGGCTTTCCTACCCAGTGGGAAAACGTTTACATCTCGGTAAGAAATGCCAACCAGCCCGAATTTGCAGTGATGGACGAGGGGTGGTTTAAAGTGAATTGAGAAGCTCCTTCCCCCATAGAGAGGAGTAGATGAAAATAAAAGAGTGAAGAATATTCTTCACTCTTTTATTGTATTCAACACTTCATTATCAATCCCTTTAGCCTATCCCATCTCCACAAATTTACCGAATATGTCTGATAATATCCAATAATGTTTTTGCTTTCAATTCGGTTTCGTGCCACTCGCTGTCAACATTAGAACGTTGTGTTAATCCGCCTCCCGCATAAAGATGAATATGATTGTGTGCAATATTAGCACAGCGAATATTAACAAACAGATTCATACATTGCTTTGATACAGCGCCAAGAAAACCTCCGTAATAGCGTCGATTATGAGTTTCGGTTTTTTGGATCACATTCATTGCCAACTGCTTGGGTTCGCCGGCAAGCGCCGGTGTGGGATGAAGCGCGTGAAGAAATGTACTCAAACAACCCGATACAGGCGGTAAACCAAAATGATAAATGGTTTTGAGATGCATTACCGTTCCGGCACGCACAACCGAAAGTCCCTCTTTTTGGTAGTTACAAACGCCTGAATCATTGAGCAACCTGTCGATATAGTCGGAAACAATACCCTGTTCTTCAAACTCTTTGGCGCTCCATGCTTCAGAATCTATACTGCTTACATGTTTGGTTCCGGCTAACGACACTGTGGTACATTTATCACCCTCCTTTTTTAACAGGAGCTCGGGCGAAACGCCTGCCCATATTCCCGTTTCAGGGGTTGATAGCAGATAAGTAAATGCGCTGGGATGATGAATACTCATTTGTGAAAACAATAGTGAAAGTTGCGGCATAATATTTACCTGACGGTTAATTACTCGCGACAATATAACTTTCTTCAATTTGCCTGATACAAACTCCTTTTGTATTTCATTAAACTGATTTTTGTATTCCTCATATTCCGTTTGCAAAACAGGTGGAAATTCCTCTGCATACGATGGATGAATTTTGTGCGCGTCGCACTGTTCAAAGTTGCTGACTTCTTTTACCGAAAACCACCATCCTTTTTCTTTGCGCGAATCGAACGGAAAAACAACAAATCCGCTGTCGGTGGGCGGCTCATCGAAAAAAGAAAAATGAAATGGTTGAGCATCGGCAAAGTCAATTAATGTGATATGTTGCTCATTCGGCAAACGGTAAATCACAAAAGGAGAATTGTTGTTTATCCTTGTTTGAATTTGAATATTAACTGTGTTCTGCATATTGAAATAATGATTGCTGCTTAGCCGGATTTTCGTACAAAAATAATAGAGTTTTTCAAAAGATGTAAGGAACTTTTTAATTATTCCTCAAAGATATCCTATTTCTCAAAACAATCCCCGTCGATTACGCTATTTCGGCAAGGATGGGTGTTCAATTATCAATTTAACAGGGGAGTTTAAATTTCTTGTTATTGTCATTAAGTTATATAACGGATGGAAATAAAATCAAACTACTTGCCGACTGGGCTTATGAAGGCGATAAAACTCGAAAATTGATTTTGGAAAAGGGATTCGAGCCAGTCATACCTCCCAAATCCAATCGAAAAGAGATGTGGGAATACGACAAAGAAATCTATATAAAGGCGTAATGAAGTCGAGAAACTTTTAGAAGTTCCCTGCATTCATCAATCCCAAGCTGTTTAAAAATACCAAAGCGATGGCTATTGGCGCCAAAAAACGGATGATGAAAATAAAAACCTTAAAGTAACGGGCGGGTCGTCCGTCGGCTTCCAACTCTTTACGCACTTTGTTGAGCCCCATAAACCATCCTGCAAAAATTACAATGAGCAATCCGCCTAAAGGCAATAATACATTCGAAGATGTTTTGTCGAAGAAGTTGAACACAGCCCCGTATTTGGCACAAATAATTGCAGGCATTATTGTTGCACCTGTAGCAATCCATGTGGCGGCAATGCGGTTCAGTTTCAATTCTTCGGAGAAATAGGCAACTACAACTTCGAGCAGTGAAATAGCCGATGTGAGTGCGGCAATTATCAACAATATAAAGAAAGAAACGGCGAAAAAATATCCTCCAAACATTTGGTTGAAAATGGCGGGTAAGGTAACGAAAACCAGTCCGGGACCTTCGCCCTGCTCAATGCCAAATGCAAAAACTGCCGGAAAAATTGCAACACCGGCTAATACGGCAATGCAGGTATCGGTTAACGAAACCGAAATTGCCGTTTTTCCTAACGACTCGCTCTTTTTAATATAAGAACCGTAGGTTGCCATCACGCCCATTCCCAAACTTAGCGAAAAAAATGCCTGTCCTAAGGCTTGGAGGATAGCATTTGTGGTTAGTTTTCCAAAATCGGGTTTAAAAAGAAAATTCAGCCCGTCGGATGCGCCGGCAAGCGTTATCGACCTGATGCAGAGCAGAACAATGATAATAAAAAGCATTGGCATCAGTATTTTACTGTATCTTTCAATTCCTTTTTGGATTCCAAAACTAACGATAAGCGCCGTAATTGCAAGAAACAGTATCATGATGATGACCGAATTCCACGAGCCGGCAGTTAAATTATCGTATATGGTTTTGATTTCAACAATGTCTTTCCCCGCAAAGTTATTTTTCAGCGCAAGAAAGGCATATTCAAGCGTCCAGCCGGCAACCACCGAATAAAAAGAAAGAATCATAAACGCTGCGCCTATCCCCATAATTCCTATAATGTACCAAGGCTTTCCGGGAGCTGTTTTTTTGAAAGCGCCAATTATATTCGACTGTGCTTTGCGCCCTATTACAAATTCGGAAAGCATTACAGGAACACCCATCACAAAAATAAAAAGGAGATAAACCAGTAAAAAAGCCGCTCCCCCATTTTCGCCCAAAATGTAAGGAAACCGCCATATATTGCCTAAGCCGATAGCCGAACCGGCTGCCGCAGCAATTACGCCAAATTTGCCCGAAAAACCATCTCTATTATTTTCCATAATCTGTTTTTTTAATGTAAAAACCATCGACAAAATTATTAAAACATTTTGTATTACAGGCGTATTTTGCAGAAAATTGAAGTTGCATTCGAAAAAGCGGCGTGTAAGCCTTAATGCAGCCGTTGGCGAAGCGCGGAAGATTGTGAAAATAGAATTTGCAAAAGCGCAGTGGATAGGGTTTGGAATTAACGCTAAACGGTAAAAATTGTATGTGCAATCGTACAGCTAATGTCTAAATCAGGGGAGAGTTTCCCCAAATTAGGACGGAGCTTCCCCAAATTAGGACGGAGCTTCCCCAAATTAGGACGGAGCTTCCCCAAATTTGGACGGAGCTTCCCCAAATTTGGACGGAGTTTCCCCAAATTAGGACGGAGCTTCCCCAAATTTGGACGGAGTTTCCCCAAATTTGGACGGAGTTTCCCCAAATTTGGACAGAGCTTCCCCAAATTAGGGGAGGGTTTCATTTTAAAGATAAAATTGATTTTGGACAAGGATTGTAAAAAGAAAATGCGAGCTGCTATGTTAAACAAATGAACAAGGTTTTATTCGACAGACAATAATACGACGAGGCTTATGCCTGTAGTCTTGAACCGCGATTTTTTCACAAGATTATCAATATAAACAGGATTGCGAAGTGCAAAAACAATCATGGGCATCCTGTAAATCTTAATAAAATCAAGGTTTGGTACAGCAATAAAGGAATGAAACAAACGTTTGTATCCATATTGTTATTAATTCATTTATGCGCCTTCTTCTCCTGCCATTTTCGCTGATTTACGCTGCTGTTACAGCGGTACGAAATTTTTTGTTCGATAAAGGGATTCTTGAATCGAAAAGCTACGGAGCGCCAATTATTTCAGTGGGTAACCTTACGGTGGGTGGCACAGGCAAAACGCCGCTGACGGAATACATCTTCCGCCTGCTGATGCCCAATTACCGTTGCGCACTGCTTAGTCGCGGATACGGACGACGGACGCGCGGCGTTATTGTTGCCAGCAACGGCGATACTTACCGCACAATAGGCGACGAACCGGCACAGCTTCATCGTAAATTCCCTGAATTGACGGTTGCCGTAGCCGAAAAACGTCGGGCAGGCATAGAAACTCTTCTGCAACTGCCACAGCCGCCCGAAGTGATTGTGATGGACGACGCTTATCAGCATCGTTACGTTAAGGCGGACTTCAGCATTTTGGTAATGGATTACTACCGCCCCGTTTGGAAGGACTTTTGTTTGCCTGCGGGCAATTTGCGCGAATTGCAGAATGGGGTAAACCGATGCAACACGGTTGTTATCAACAAATGTCCGCCCGATTTATCGCCCGCCCAAGCCCAGACAATCAGACAAAAACTGAAATTGCGAAGCGGGCAGTCGCTTTTCTTTACATCCATCGTTTACGGAGAACCTCTTGCGGCAGGTGTGGAGAAAAGTTTTGCCGATGCTTTAAAAAACGCCGAAAACCGAATAGCAGCAGTGGCAGGCATTGGAAATCCCACACCTTTTTTTGACACAGTGAGGCAACGGTACGGCAACCGCGTAAAAACGCTTGCATACCGCGACCATTATCCGTTCAAAGGCGATGATATAAAAAAAATTGTGGAGCAAACGTTCGATAATAACAAAATACCTGTAATTTTGACGACTGAAAAAGACGCCATGAGGATATGCGAAATTCCCGATTTGCCACACGAGTTGCTCAATGCCGTATGGTACATCCCTATTGAACTGATGACGCTTTTTGACGACAAAGATTTATTCGAACACAAAATAAAAAATTATGTTGCAGAAAATTGACGAAACCGCCGCGTTTCTGAATTCCATTCAGATGCTTCACCCGCAAACGGGGATTATACTCGGAACAGGGCTTGGCGGATTGGTAAACGAAATTAAAGCCGAAACGATAATTGATTACAGCGATATTCCAAACTTCCCTGTTTCAACGGTTGAAGGGCATCACGGACGAATGATTTTCGGAACCATCGGAACCGTCCCGATAGTTGCCATGCAGGGCAGGTTTCATTACTACGAAGGCTACTCGATGCACGAAGTAACATTTCCCGTAAGGGTGATGAGTAAATTGGGCGTTAAGCGGCTGATTGTTTCCAACGCAAGCGGCGGTTTGAACCCCGATTTCGAGGTAGGCGATATTATGATTATCAACGACCATATCAATATGTTTGGCACGAATCCATTAATCGGCAAAAATAACAACGAGTTGGGTACGAGGTTCCCCGATATGAGCGAAGCGTACAGTAAAAAACTGATTGCCGAAGCGCTGAAAATTGCACACGCCGAAAGCATCAAAGTGAAACAGGGTATTTACGTGGGAACAACAGGACCAACGTTTGAAACGCCTGCCGAATACCGATATTTTCGCATCATTGGCGGCGACGCGATAGGCATGTCCACCGTTCCCGAAGTGATTGTTGCCCGCCATTCAGGAATCACATGTTTCGGTATTTCGATAATTACCGACTCGGGCGTGCCGGGGCAAATAACCGAAGTGTCGCACGAAGAAGTGCAGCAGGTTGCCGCAGCTGCCGAGCCGAAGATGACGAAGATAATTGCGCGGCTGATAGTAGAGAGTGGAGAACGGAGAGTTATTTATTGATGTTACACACAGTAGCCTTGAAAAGGCTTAATGCACAGCTCGCTTGCGATTATGAAGATTCAGCATTTTCAAGGCTAATTAAAAGTAATGCTGCGTAACATGAGTTATTTATTTAATACGAAGAGAAAATGATTTATTTGGCTAACAGTAATCGGTACGAGAAAATGATTTATCGCCGATGCGGAAATAGCGGGATTCAGTTGCCAGCGCTTTCGCTGGGACTTTGGCACAATTTTGGTTCGGTGGATAAGCCTGAGAATATGAAAGAGATGCTGAAACTGGCTTTCGACAATGGCATCACTCATTTCGACCTTGCCAATAATTACGGACCCGAACCCGGCTCTGCCGAAGAGAATTTTGGAAACATTCTTACGGGTGATTTTAAGTCGTACCGCGACGAGGTGCTGATTTCGACCAAAGCGGGTTATTACATGTGGGCTGGTCCGTATGGCGACTGGGGTTCGAAAAAACATCTGACAGCAAGCCTCAATCAAAGCCTTCGGCGAATGAAAGTCGATTATGTCGATATTTTTTACAGCCATCGCCGTGATCCGAATACGCCGCTCGAAGAAACAATGGGCACGCTTGATTCGCTTGTTCGTCAAGGAAAAGCGCTTTATGCAGGTATCTCGAACTATTCGCCCGACGACACGCAAAAGGCTGCCAATATTTTGCGCAATTTGGGAACTCCTTGCTTAATTCATCAGCCGCGTTACAATATTTTCGACCGCGCACCCGAAAACGGTTTGCTCAATGTGCTCGAAACGGAAAAAATCGGTTGCATTGCCTTTTCTCCGCTGGCGCAAGGATTGCTTACCAACCGCTATCTTAACACAATTCCCGACGATTCGCGCATTGCCAAGCCACATGGTTTTTTGCAGAAAGAATCGCTCACAGCCGAGCGCCTTCAAGCCATTCGTCAGTTAAACGACATTGCCCAAAAGCGCGGTCAAACGCTGGCACAAATGTCGATAGCATGGCTGCTTCGCGATAAGCGCATAACTTCGGTATTGATAGGCGCAAGTTCGCCCCGCCAACTCGAAGACAACCTTCAATCGCTCAAAAATATCGACTTTACCGAAGACGAACTTTCTGCAATCGACAGAATTTCGATTCCAGTGTTGATGTACAGGGGGTAGCTCGACGAGAGAATTTGAAAATAGGGTAATAGAACTTTCAAAAAGTCCTGCGGGGACGGAATTTTTTGAATTTTAATTGAAAATGGGAAGTTGAAAATTAATAACGCATATTGCACAAAGTATCAGTTTTTACAGCAGTATGGGAACCTCTAAAAACTCAAAGTTCGAGGCTTGCGAGGCGATAAAAGCGCAGTTTACATGAAGGTAAATGAGCATTTTATCGTCCGAAGCATAACGAAGAAATTGGAGTCTTTAGAGGTTCCCATTAGTGCAAAATAATCCCGCAGGGACGAAACTGTTATTAACTACAGGTAGCAAAACGCAACCTGCGGAAACATACACAAAGATTATTCAAGCCCCGCAATGCCGTCCCTGCGGGGCTTGAGTTTATGTCGTAGCTTTCCGTAGATTAAAATCTGCGGTTAATAAAGTATCGTCCCTGCGGGACTTTGTGTGCCGTTTTTGCGTAACATGAGGTTGTCAATTATTAATTGCCCAATCGCCCTACCTCACCACAAACTTTGCATTAACCATTCCATGCGGGGTTTGCACCTGAATAAAGTACACTCCCGAATCGAAGGCTGCGGTGCTTACGCTGAACTGCGTGCTGTTGATGTTCGATGCGGCATATACCACCTTGCCCGAAGCATTGTAAACGGTTATGCAGTTGATGGTGTTGTTGTTGCACAGTTCGATATTCAGCACATCGCTGGCAGGATTGGGCCAGAGCGACAGCTGTGCATCGGAAAGCAGGTTTCCGTCTTCTATGCCCACATTGTCGGAGAGCGAGGTTTTATATATGCTTAAATCGCCGTCGCTTTGTGTAATAAAAAATCCAAACACATACTCGCCGGGTTCGGTAATGATTACATTAAATCCGTCTTCAACAGCCGGCAGGGGAACATACTCATCGTCATATTCCTTAGCAGGCGCCCATGTTTTGGGGTCGGTACCCGATTTGCCGTAAGCCACATAAAAATCGGAAGTATAAACTGTTCCAAACAGTTCTATGCCGGTTGTATAATGGTAATTAAAGCGGTACACGCCCGACTGCAGCGTAACACACGGCGAAAGCAGCGGCATGGTTGTGGCAAGACCAAAGTAACAGTTGGTTCCGGGAGTTACATGCCATCCGCCATAAGTACCGGGGTCGCCTTCGCCGTTGTACCAGTCGGCAATATCGTCTGCACTGCTGAAATCGCTTTCAAACGGCCATTCGGTTACCACTTCGGTATGTTTTACAACAGCCTGCGCGGTGTTGTTGTCGATAATGGTTTCGCCGGCAGCCAATACGGTGAAGGTAATTGAGTGTTCGCCCACTGCCGACAGGTCGGCCGGCTGGGTAAAATAAACCGTTACCGTGTCGTCAACAGCAACGGCCTGCGTAAAGGTTTGCGTTACGGCAGGCTTCCCGCCTATTTTGTAGGTAAGCGTAAACTCCGAAGCGGCTTCCGAGCCTTTGTTATAAACGTCGGCGCCGAGTATCTCTTCGCTGCCTGTGGTGCACGAGGTAATTGGCGTAATTACCTTGCCGAATGCCATGTCGGGTCCCGATTTTGCAACCGCTGCACCGTACAGCATCAGGTTAAACTGCCGCTCGCCAAGGAAAAATGCGAATACATAGTCGCCGGTTTCGGTAATTTCAACCGCAATTTCGTCTGTTACAATGCCTTCGGAAGTGGGTGTATAAACATCAAGATGCTCTTTTACCGGTTCCCATGTACGGGGGGCGGTTCCCGCCTTGCCGTATGTTACATAAAAATCGGAAAGATAAACTGTTCCAAACAGCTCTATTCCGGTTGTATAATGGTAATTAAAGCGGTACACGCCCGGCTGCAGCGTAACACACGGCGAAAGCAGCGGCATGGTTGTTCTTCCCATGGTG
Organism: Cytophagaceae bacterium; assembly: GCA_031285765.1. Classification (GTDB taxonomy): domain Bacteria; phylum Bacteroidota; class Bacteroidia; order Bacteroidales; family Marinilabiliaceae; genus WRMI01. The sequence goes on from JAITVO010000027.1 coordinate 20,101, forward strand.
GCCGCACACAGGTTCATGCCGCCCTGCCTGTCAACTGTTGCAATGACAGCAACCTTATTGGCGGATATCCCTCGTTTCTTTTTACCCGACAGGGAGGATGAACTGCCTCGTTTGCGACCCGGACGATCCATGTCTTTGTTGCCTTTTTCTGATGCTTCAAAGAAGGTTTCATCACTTTCTACAATACCATCCATCACTTCTCCCGTATCCTGCCTGATGGATGAAAGTATTTTGTGCCGCCAGTCAAAGGCTGTTTCCTTATTGATATGTATTTGACTTGATATTTTATCCAGAGATTTACCCTCGATCATTAGTTGGATATACTCAACCACTTGTGATTTCTTGTGCAATCCGTCAAGCCGTGTACCGGTATATTCAGTAAAAGTTCGTCCACATTCCCTACATTTAAACCGTTGACTGCCTTTGTCTTTGCCATACTTGAAATAATCCTTTACCCCGCATCGCGGGCAGCACGCCTGTTTATCATGCAATATATTCCTAAAAAAACAAGATTTGACTTTGTTGATAATTAATAGAGATTATATCAAATTGATTTTATATAACGCGCGTATTCGCGTACCTTTGCCTCATGAAATATAAAGATTGGCAAAAAGATGCATCCCACTTTCGTGCGATGACAGGGTATGATGTATCCGAGTTTAACGCTCTGCTACCCTGGTTTAAGGAAGCTCACGACGAGTATTTAAGTAGCCATCACCTTGATGGCAGGCCACGTGAAAATCGCCGTCGTTCCCA
>JAITVO010000094.1 GCA_031285765.1 Cytophagaceae bacterium
GTCGGAGACGTCCTGAACTACTTTTTCCTTAAAACAATTACTGTACCGATAGTACGTTTTCTTACTTTTTGACATACTTTTCCTGATTTTGGGTGTCAACCGTATTCAGGACATGACAGTCAGGACGGTCGTATCCTGCGCCTGCGCTCCCTGACACAGAAACAAAACAAAAATGAGTAATAAAATGGGTATTCGCATGTGAAAAAACATATAACGCCTGTATAACAGGCAAGTATTATGCCAAATGTATTAAGTATATTATTACAAGCATATTAAATAAGTTGTGCAGTAAATTACTTTGGGTAAAACAGGAAGTGCTTACCCACATTGTGTAAGTCGAAAATTACCCCGGCCTCTTTCCGCAGGGTTCTGAGAAATGTTTTGTACTTTTACATGCTTAAAAGCATCATTGCCTCAAGGAAGACAAACAAAACAATAAATCCCTCGAATGAAACATTCAGCGCACACTATCCAAAATAAGCTACCGCATTCACACCGATGCCATTTGTCTGAACCATGATTTTTTCAAGATTGACGAGATGAATAAGATTAAAGTCCTTGAAATTTTGAAAATCTTGAAAAAATCATGGTTCAGACAAATACGCTCACTGGCAGGAACCCGTGAATTAAAAAGATTGCAATAAGGTCGGCAACTGCGCAATTTCATCTATCTTTGCAACGTTTCTTAATTGCGTATTAATTAAATAATAGTAATATATAAATTTTAAGCAGATGAAAAATCAAAGAATGACAACAAAGATAATTTCCGTATCATTAGCGGGGGCTATTTTATTTACAAGTTGTGCGAGCACGACAATGATTCAATCAAACCCAAGTGGTGCAAAAGTTTACCTTAACGGTGAACCTGTTGGGACAACACCTTATTCTCATACAGACACGAAAATTGTTGGAAGCACTACAACAGTTAAATTAGAAAAAGAGGGTTATGAACCTTTGAATACATCTTTTTCGAGAGATGAGGAAGTTGACGCAGGAGCAATTATCGGCGGTGTCTTTGTTTGGATTCCATTTCTATGGACAATGAAGTATAAACCAACTCATACTTATGAATTGACACCAAGTTCTAATGCCAAACAACCAAAAAATCAACCCCAAACAAGGGCTGACAAACTTAGAGAATTAAAACAATTGTTCGATGAAAAGTTAATCTCTACGGAAGATTATAGAAGAGAAAGGAGAAAAGTGTTGGATAATAATTAAATAATTTGTTTAAACAAATACTCAATGTATTGCAGGAGTTAAAAAATTTCATTTAAGATAAAAGAATAAAGTATAATCTTGGTCTTAATTGTGGAATGGGTACAATTGGTATCTGTTCTGAAAAGGATGGAGTAGTAAAATGGAAAATGAGAGATGGTGAATAATCTCAAGTTCATCAATAATGGAATACGCACGCAACTTTGCTTAAAAGGACTGTATAATTCTTAAATCCGGACGCAAAATCACCCTCACGCAAGAGGAAAAAGGAATAATTTTTTCGGATAAAATACAGATACGATATAAATATTTTGTATCCTTGCAGTCTGATTTTACAGATAAAATACAGATATGATATGGATAAATATATTCAAAAACTGAACTTTGATTTTCTCACAAACCAGCGTGTTATGCAACTTATTGCAGCGATTGACGAGTATCGGGGCAGGTGGAACATGGTTGAAAAACGGGAAAATCGCTACCTGAAAGAATTGCGAAGAATTGCCACAATTGAGAGTATCGGTTCTTCTACCCGTATTGAAGGGGCGACAATGGCTGACGAAGAAATTCAAAAACTGCTCAAAGATGTGGAAATCACAAAATTCAAAACCCGTGATGAACAGGAAGTAATTGGTTACTACGAAGTTTTGGAACTTGTTTTTGACAGCTTTCCCGAAATAAAACTTTCCGAAAGTTATATCAGGCAATTGCACCAGCTTTTGCTCAAACACAGCAGCAAGGACGAACGGCACAGGGGCACATACAAAAATCTGCCGAATAAAGTGGTGGCGACTTACCCGACAGGCGAACAGAAAACAATTTTTGACACCACAGTGCCTGCTTTGGTTGAGAGCGAAATGTTTGCGTTAATCGAATGGACAAACAGGCAATGGACGGAAAAAACAATACACCCGCTTATTGTTTTGGCTGTTTTTATCTACGAATTTTTGAGCATTCATCCCTTTCACGACGGCAACGGACGGTTAAGCCGACTGCTTACAACGCTTTTTCTTTTGAAAACGAATTACGGTTTTATACAGTATATTTCTTTTGAAAACCATATCGAGAACAATAAAAAAGCATACTATGACGCTCTTATGACCGCACAGCGCAAACGTCAAACGGGAGAAGATATTATTGACAAGTGGCTGCTTTTCTTTTTGGAAAGTTTGAAAACGCTGACTGAAAAATTAGATAAAAAATATGATATTTTCAAACAGAAAGGCGGTTATTTGAACGAACGGCAAAAAACGCTGAAAGAATTTATCGCCAGGCAAAAAACGGTTAAAGTTGCTGATTTATCTGCCGCCTTTCCCGACATTTCGCCAAACACATTAAAAAAAGATTTACAGTATTTAAAAGCCGAACAAATTGTAAGCGCCGTAGGACAGGGCAAAGGAACTGTTTATGTAATAAACCTAAGTTGCCATTTATAGATTGTATAATTTATCAAAAGTGTACACCCAAATAAACATGATGAGTGTCATCAAAAATCCTGTTTCAGTCACTGCATGAATCTTCTTAGGCAAATACTTGGCAATATCACTGAAAGCGGTTTCAATTCTCTTGCGCTGTACGGATATAAGGTATTCCGTACAGGGGTGATGAGGCCTTTTGGAATTGCTTTTACGATGCGCCGACAATCTGATACCATTGTCAGCGA
>JAITVO010000235.1 GCA_031285765.1 Cytophagaceae bacterium
CGTCGAGGTTAACTTTAATATCATAATTTCCTGCAACATTAAGCAGATTCAAAGGTTGTTTTACAACATACTGCAACGTAGCGGCAGGAAAATAATTTCCCAACTCTCTTTTATTAATGGTAATCATTCCTTTACCATCACTCACATAGATGCGGGCAACTGCCGCTTTTCTTCTTCCTATGGCATTTACTACTTCCATCTTGTTTATTTAATGGTGTTTAAATCAATGACTCTTGGTTTTTGCGCTTCGTGCTTGTGTTCCGCACCCGCGTAAACGTAAAGATTACCAAATAATTTATGTCCCAGTTTGGTTTTCGGGAGCATACCTTTCACTGTGCGTTCAACCAGTCGTTCGGGGCTTTTTGCGAAAAGCATAGCGGGTGTAACTTCTCTTTGTCCGCCCGGATAGCCACTGTGGTAGAAGAACACTCTGTCGTTCCATTTGTTGCCGGTGAGTTTCACCTTGTCGGCATTGATGATAATTACATTGTCGCCGCAATCCATGTGAGGCGTGTAATTGGGCTTGTGCTTCCCCCTGAGAAGCTTTGCCGTTTCCGAACCCAAACGACCGAGCACTTTGTCGGTAGCATCAATCACCAGCCATTCTTTATTAATGGTTGATGGTTTTGCCGATTCGGTTTTGTAACTTAATGTATTCACAATCTTCTTTTTAATTTTAAGATTAGACCTGTAAAAAATTAAACAATTTGCCGATGTAACACGTGTATCCGACAGGCATCTTGGTGATCCTAAAAGCACCAAGAGGTGAACAAACATCTGAAATACAACTGAATTACATCTTTTTGAACGGATAATAATCGGGTGCAAAAGTAATATCTTTTTTATTATGAACAATACTTTTGTGCGATTTATTTTTGTGGAATGGATATTTTTTTTGTTGGAAGGGCTGTGTTATTACAAATCAATACCATTTGGGTATAGAATATGTGGTATTGTTTTAAAAAGTATGCTATTTATACATATCCGTAATTGATATAGAAAAATGCTATATCAAAGGTTTTTAAGTGATTGAAAAGTTTATTTGAAAAGCAGGTTATATTGTTCTGCCCGTCTTATTCTGTGCCGCAAGCGGCAGTTATTGCTTTCAATTCCTTTTGTGTGCTCTTTCCCAACAGTATGATTATATTCCTGAAATACAGTAAGAAAACAATTCTATTTATTTGTGCTGACTTCGTCGTAAAACAACGCTTTCCGCCTTCAATTTGTAGTCCGCATTTTAAATCGGACAACAATGATTTTGAATACATATTTGTGAAAATAAAATGAATCACTTATACGTAAAAATAGGTGTTTTTATGTGGAATTAGCAATATTGCTGTGATATAAGATGATGACATATTTCTGTCATCACAACTTATTTTTCAATCACCTCCATTGTTTTCCATTTCCCTTTGAGGTAGCGGTGCACTAAAACTGTGCAAAACAGCATGAAGAAGATAACCATCAGCAGCCAGCTTATTGATACCGAAAGTTTCAACACTTTGAGCGAAAAATAAATGATTGGCAAAAACAACCAGTGCGAAGCTACGGAGGCTATCATCGTAAAATATGTGTCGCCGGCACCGCGAAGCGTGCCTACTACGGCTACCATAACGGCTTCGGCAAGCACGTAAATGGCAGCAATCCGAATCATGGAAACCGCAATGGGTACCGATGCCTCAAAGACAGTGCTGGGCGTGTCGGGACTGAAAACCCGTGCAAGCCATTCGGGTACAAAAACAAACAGAATGAGTACGATGACCGAATATAATATTCCGATTTTTATTGCTGATCCTGCCGCATTGCCAGCATAATCGGGACGACCCGCACCCATGTATCTGCCCACAAGCCCCGTTATGGCTATTTCGATGCCGAGCAGGGGGATGAACGAAACCAAATCCCAGTTGTACATTACGCTTACGGCCGTTGCAACAGTGTCGCCTTCGGAATGAAAGAGTGCCGTCATGGTTGAGAATGCAAAAAAGTTGAGAAACATTTCCAAACCAGCAGGTGAGCCGTAATAAAGCAGTTTTTTCATGATGACCCAGTTGAAGCGGAACGATTTCATCACATGAAATTCCACGCGATTGCGACTGCTGAAGTATGCCGCAAAAAGAATCATCATGGCGACAAGCGTGCCCGAAATGGTGGCAAATGCAGCGCCGCGTATCCCCATAACAGGGAGTCCGAATTTACCAAAAATCAAAACATAATCGAGAACTATATTTACAACCATAGCGACAAGCGTTGCCGTCATCACTATTTTTGTTTTGCCAATGCCTGTAAAATAACAGCTCAAGGTGTGCCTCAACAGTCCGAATACTGAACCAAGTATCAGTATGTTGAGATACTCAATTTGGTAGCCGAGTTGCGATGCGGGTATTTCCATGTATCCGAAATAGGCTTCGGTAAGCGGTTTGGCAAGTATAATGATGGGATAGGCGGCAACAGCAATCAGCATTGCCTGAAATGCCGCCACAGAAGCCGTAGGTTTTTGTTCGGCACCGTAATATTGCGCCGTAAGAGCCGTTGCGTATCCAATTAAGCCGCCAAAGAGGAAGGTCATCATTTGCATAGCAATGCCTCCGCCCAGCGCCGCGTTCATCTGCACGGAGCCGACACGCGCGAGAAAAAGGCGGTCGGTAAAAGTCATCACACCGTCGCACGCTGTCGAAATCATCATGGGTAACGCAAGTGCAAACAATTCCTTAACGCCTCCGGGAGTGCGGCTGTTCCCCGAATGAGTTTTAAATAACTTCATAATATTGAATCCGGATTTTGTTGAAAAAGCGGGCAAAGGTAATTCTTATGCAGGGAAAATGCAAGCCGAAACAGTTTTGGAGCATTATTTTATTGACTGATGTTAAGTAAACGTTTTTGCCGATAAAGCATCCTGAATTTAAAACAGACTCCCTAAACATCTTCTTTTCTTTAAAGAGATGAATTTTTCAACTTTCGCTTGCTTTTTCCTTGCATGTGAACTATTTTTGCCGGCTGTTGACATACAATAAGTATGTACCAAAATTTTTTTTACACTAAAAGTAAACCACAAGGAGCACGAGTTCACAAAGGACACTATGTTTCTGTGAGCCATGTGCGTTCTTTGTGAACTTTATGGTAAAAGACAGTATCAATTAATTTATGCTGGATACATATTTACCAATAAACACGCATTTGCAAAAAGACAATAATTTATGAAACATCTTTTTTTGAATATTACGATTTTTACATTCCTGTTTTCCTTAACGTATGGATTGGCTGCGCAGTCAGATGAACTTCGCTATGTTAGCGGAACGGTTTTCGGCGACGGAATTGAACTTGCTGGAGTTGTTGTTACAGACGGACTGAATGTAACAACAACCGACATAAACGGAAAATATGAATTGCACTGCGACCATGAGTCAAAGTTTGTTTATTTATCTGTTCCTGCCGGATATGCGCCTCCGGTGGATAATGGAGTTGTGAAGTTTTACTCTGTGCCGGAAAACGGAAAAGAAACAGATTTCAAACTAACAAAAACAACAAATGATTCGAAACATTCTTTTATTGCAATTTCGGATATTCAAATTTTGCGGGAAGTTGAATTTCTAATGTTGGATGAAGCTGTGCAAGATATTCGTAAATTTATTGATACGCAAAATGAAGCGCCTTCATTTATGATTGATTGCGGCGATATGGTTTTCGACCGGCTCAATTTTTTCTCGGAATACATATCCGGACTGTCGAAACTGAATCTTCCTGTTTATAGAACATTGGGCAATCACGATATGGATTACGGCAGTCGCACAAATACACTGTCGATGAAATCGTACAACAAAACATTTGGTCCCGATTACTATTCGTTTAACAAAGGAAAAGTACATTACATTGTTTTGAACAATGTTTTTTATCTCGGACGCACGCACAATTACATCGGATATATTGATGAGCGGCAAATGGAATGGCTCGCGCGCGACTTGAGTTTTGTAAAACCCGGTACGCCTGTTTTTTTGATGATGCACATTCCTTCAACTTATCCCGAAGAAGACTTAAAAAGGCTGGACTATTATAAATTATCACTTTCATTAGTAAATAATGAGGCTCTCTACAACATTTTGAAACCTTACAATGCACATCTGTTAACAGGGCATAACCATACGGCTGCCTCATTTGTTATTACCGACAGTTTAATGGAGCATAATATTCCGGCAATAAGCGGTTCGTGGTGGCAAACCGCTGTTTGTCCTGATGGAACACCCGCCGGCTACGCGATTTTCAGCATAGATGGCGAAAACATTACGTGGCAGTACAAAGCCATTGGAAAACCGTACAACGAGCAGTTTGAAGTTTATCTTCCCAGAAAGGATAAAACTCAACCGGATACTCTGGTGGTAAATGTATGGAATTACGATTCACAATGGAAAGTAGAATGGTATCAGGACGATGTTTATAAAGGCGAAATGGAACGTTACACCGAAAAAGACCCTTTGATTTCTGAAATATTGAGCGACAGGTCGAAACTGCTGCACGACTGGACGCAGGCTGAAGATACAGAGCATCTTTTCAGGGCATTTCCTGCAAAGAACGCCAAAAGTTTTGAGATAAAAGTAACCGACCGTTTTGGAAATATATTTCGTAAAACAATTAAAGGGAACCTCTAAAAACTCAAAGTTCGAGGCTTGCGAGGCGATAAAAGCGCAGTTTACATGAAGGTGAATGAGCATTTTATCGTCCGAAGCATAACGAAGAAATTGGAGTTTTTTAGAGGTTCCCTAAAATTAATTAGTAGTGCAAATCAGGGATAGAAAACTGTTTTTACGTTTTGGGCTAAAGTTTCTAACATGAAAAAGAGTGGGTAATCAATGAAAATTAAATTATCAACGCTATACAAGGCAAAAATCGGCAGTTCAGCAGTGGCGCATCCGTAAAAAAAAGAGAAGCCGGATACAATCTATATAATGAATACGGCCGCAAACGATACTTCGACGACTATTTAGCCTGACAGACAATTAACATCATACAAAAATAAACATTATGAAGACGCTATTTAATGTTTTTGCAAAACTATTGCTGCTTGCGGCAACCGTAAACACTGTTTCGTGTATTGGCGACGAGCCGCTGAATATGGAAGCCGACATCGTAGATTTTTATTTCGACAACGGCGATTACATATCGCGCACGATTGGCGACACAACCATTCAACTTCTGTTTTTTGAAGGCGCCGATTTAAGCCATCTCACTCCAATAATAGAAGTGAGCGCGGGCGCTACGGTAACGTCCGACTCCATTGAGCCGGTAAGCGGCTTTCAAGACGTTATTTACGTTGTAACATCCCAAAACGGAAAGTGGACAAAAAGATACTCTGCCAAAGTTACCTACAAAATAAGAGTTTACGACTTTGAAGAATGGACTGCAACAGGCTCCGGTAATGCTGTATATCCCATTTTGAGCGACCTTGAGTGGAGTAATGCCAATCAGGGCGTTGCGCTTGCAAAATTGCTCGGCGTAAGCATTGATGAGTTTCCGACTGATAGAACCGAAGATGCCTATGAAGGCAAATACGCGGCAAAACTTCAGACAATTAAAGGCGGAAAAGTGATGGGATCAAATATTCCCATCTTTGCAGGCTCCATGTTTCGCGGAACATTCAGCGCAAATCCTGCCAGTCCATTAAAATCACTTAGACTTGGACAGGCGCATCCCCAACGGTACGGCAAACCCGTGCTGTTTACCGGATATTACAAATATACGCGCGGCAAAGTGTTTACCAATAAAGACGGCATTGCCCTTGACGGACGTAAAGACTCGCTGTCGATGTACGCCGCCATCTTTAGAGTAACCAAAGGCGCCAAGCCCGACGAAGAATACCTCGACGGCGAAACCATTCTCACATCCGAAAGAGTTGTCGGTTTAGCCCAATGGCGCGAAAACGCCGAACACATCGTTGAAAACGAAGCTGCAAAAGGTTTTACAAAGTTTCAAATACCTTTTATTTATAGCGAAGAACTTGATTACGATGCTTACTATTACCGCATGACCGTTGTTTGTTCGTCGAGCAAAGACGGCAATTTGTACGAAGGCGCTGTAGGAAGCACATTAATTGTTGATAACCTCGAAGTTGTTTGCGACCCGATACCGTAAATTGAAAATAAAAAGAACAGAAGATAACTTTCTTCGTTTTCAGTTCTCCATTTTCAATTTGCGAAGAGATTACAATTAAATCAGTTTTTAGCAATGCCAGTCCGTAAAATTGCTTCGCATTACATTCTTAATCCCGACGGCTCCATAGGTAAATCGCCTATTGTTACGTTTTCAGAAAACGGACAGTTGTTGTCGGTTTCTATTAGTCAGGATAAACTGATAGAACAGCCGTCACTCGAATTTTACGGTGGATTACTTATTCCGGGGTTAATCGACGATTTTGCAGAATTTGATGCCATCGATAACTATTCGGCAGAAACAGCCTTGAACCGTCATTTTGCGTCGGGCACTTTCATGTTGCGATGCTCCGAAAGATTTTTATCATCAAGAGAAAAAAAACCTGTACTTTATTGTTCATCAGCAAACATCATTTGTAATTCGCCTTTGTCGGCAAAAACAACACTCCCGCTCTTTGAACGAATAAAACACATTTCACTGCACAAAGCGCAAGATTTTCTCCCCAAATTACTACACACGGCAACCACAGTTTCGGCATGCAATGCGGGAGTTTCAAATATTGCAGGGAGTTTTGTTGCCGGGCTTTATCCGGCATTGCTCGTTATTGAAAATATGAACCTTGCAGAAATGAAACTGACGGTAGAGAGCCGGATAAAATGGCTGATAAACTAATTTGAATGAGGATAACATAAATTATACTCAAACAAAAATGGTTTGCAAATAACAGAGGTATTATGTTGTGGTTCAACCGCCGTTCCATCTGACAATGGGGCAGGCCCCATTTTCAGAAGGAACGGTAGAATAACCGCGAAAGCGATGAGATGGCGGGTGTAAATAAAACATCCTGTCGCTATTTTCCGAAGAAGTCCAATATTTTTTCATCTGTTAAAAGTCAATAAAAACAATGCGTGTCGCGCAAAAAGCAGCTATCTTTGCGGCGCGAAATAAAAGCAAGCCGGCAGTTCGGAACCATCCTGCCGTTAAACAAAACTAAGGGCTGGACTCTTTCAATGATTTGAACCGTATCCATTTCTCCATCCCCGCAAGGGTACGATATGTACGATTTTTCACCGTTAGTATTTGTTTGTATGTTTGTTATTCTTGGATAACCGGCTGTTGGTCGCATTTTAATAAATGTATAAAAGGGAACCTCTAAAAACTCTAATTTCTTTGTTATGCTTCGGACGATAAAATGCTCATTTACGTTTATGTAAACTGCGCTTTTATCGCCTCGCGAGCCTCGAACTTTGAGTTTTTAGAGGTTCCCCAAAAAAGAGTCAGTATGAAGAAAGCGGTAATATTACTGTCGGGAGGTTTGGATTCGACTGTTGCTTTGTGGCTTGCACGCAGCGAGGCTTTTGAACTGTACACATTGAGTTTTGATTACGGACAGCAGCACAGTCGCGAACTGGAGGCTGCCGCTACCGTTGCTCGTCTTGCCGGTGTGAAAGCGCACCGCGTGGTTACGCTGAAACTCGACTTGTGGGGCGGCTCGTCGCTAACCGACTGTTCGATTGAAATAGAAGACGGAAATGTGGAACGCACGGATATTCCGATGACTTACGTTCCGGCGCGGAATATGGTTTTTTTGTCGGTTGCCGCGTCATTTGCCGAAGCTATTGGAGCGCAGGACATATTTACGGGGGTGAGCGATGTTGATTATTCGGGATACGTCGATTGTCGCCGCGAGTTTATTGATGCCATGCAACATGCCATCAACAAAGGGACGGTGATGGGCGCCGAGAAAAATATGCCGATTACTATTCGCACACCTTTTATTGACAAAACGAAAGTGGACGAAATAAGACTGGCGCAGGAGTTGGCGGCGCCTCTTGAACATACATGGAGCTGCTACCGTGGCGGCGAAAAGCCATGCAATACCTGCGACAGCTGCCTGCTGCGTGCACAGGCATTTGCGAAAGCTGGAGTAAAAGACCCCGCATTGGATTGAATACAGTAATTAAGATGCTTTACAGGAAAAATCTCATTTTACTAACTGATGTTACGCAAAACAGCCTTTTCAAGGCTATCAAAAGTAGTATTGCGTAACATGAGTTATAAAAATATAGTACACAATAAGTGGAATTGCTATAATATGAAAAAACTGATTTTATCGCACGAGGGTATTTTTCCTGTTACAAAAGATGCCGACGGCTCAATGCTGTCATGCCCTCCCGCAACAGGGTTGAACTGCGCAGGAACCATTCAGGGCGAAGGCAAACTTGCGGGTATTCCATCGCTTTTTGTACGTTTGGCAATGTGTAATATGCGTTGCACGTGGAAACTTCCTAACGACAAACTTTGCTGTTGCGATACAAATTATGCTGCATCGCAAACGCACTTGTGTGTTGATGAGGCGGTGGAGATAATCAGTAACAACTTGGGGCGTGTGCGGCATGTGGTGGTAACGGGGGGCGAACCTTTGCTGCAAAAAGATGCGCTTGCCGATTTTGTGCGACGACTGAAGTCGGAAACCGGTGTGCACATTACGCTGGAAACAAATGGAACTATTTTTGACAGCAATGCAGTACGCAATATCGACCTGTTTAGCCTATCTCCCAAGTTGAAAAATTCGGCATCTGATGCATTAAACAATGATTGGATACGACGGGTAAACATCAATGTGATTCAATCGTTTATTGATACGGCGCGTAATACGGGCAAGGATATTCAGTTGAAATTTGTTGTTGCACAGGCAGAAGAAGAGGCTGAAATAAAAGAGCAGTTTCTTGATAAACTTTGTAATCTTGATGTGTCGGATGTGTTGGTAATGCCGCTTGGCGCAACCAACGATGATTTGCAAATGACCTCCCGCACTGCATTTGCAATAGCAGTAAAAAACGGCTGGCGATACTCTCCCCGCCTGCATATCAACCTTTTTGGAAACGAAACGGGAGTGTAAATTAAAGGTTAATTATCCTCCCATACTATTGCGTTGACAGGAAAATAATAAGTAAAATTGCTATGATATACTAAAGTGAAAGTGGTTTTCGAATATCCTCTGTGGAGTGAGGAAAATTTCTGTGTATACCGTCCCGTTAGGGACGAAATGTTGGTAGAAAACGCTCCCCCGTCCTGTTATGGACGAAATGTGGTGGAGATGCAGTATCACATTCCGTCCCTAACGGGACGGCTGCTGCCATACGGTAATCGTTTTCTACCAGCATTTCGTCCATAACGGGACGGGAATATCCGAAAATCACTTTCACTTTAGTATAATAAGCGTCGCAAGAGTAGAATGTTGGTGACGAACGACTGAATGTTGGTGGCGAACGACTGAATGTTGGTGGCGAACGACTGAATGTTGCTGACGAACGACTGAATGTTGCTGACGAACGACTGAATGTTGCTGACGAACGACTGAATGTTGGTGGCGAACGACTGAATGTTGGTGGCGAACGACTGAATGTTGGTGGCGAACGACTGAATGTTGGTGGCGAA
>JAITVO010000241.1 GCA_031285765.1 Cytophagaceae bacterium
ATAATTGATTGATGTCTACCATGTGGTCTTTGAAAATTGCCATAATTATCTGTATATTAAATAATAAATATAGTCAATGCTTGACAATAAAACAACTAAACTAAGATAATTGTTGATAATATTATGATAAAAAGTGGTCGAAATTTCTTCCGACCACTCGTGATTAATCCCCTTGTCAATAAATAAAACTGAACAGTTAAAACAGGAATCCTCTGTTATTTGCAAACCATTTTTGTTTGAGTATAAATCGAAGCTCAAAACATTATTGTGTTTTTTTGAGTAATTTTCGAGTTCAAAAAAAGCATGGTAAATATAACAGCTGTAAAATTTAATACGTTTGCTCCTGCAATATTTTACAAGCTATCAGTTGCGCCAGCAAAAATATTGTATATTGCACCGGTTTTATCAGTAACATTATGCTCAAACAACCCTTTGAAAATAATATTATTCAAACAGTTGATGCCGGCAACTGGCCAAATACAGTCAGAAATTTACAATCGACCGGAATGATTGACCGGATAGCCGCAGCTTTGCTCAAGTCGCCTGCACTTATTGGCGAAATCACTCTTTATCTCCGGATGCCCGAACAGACGGTAGCTTGGCGTACTGCTTGGATTATTGACAAAATAGCGGAGAAAAATACAACACTTATTACACCTTTTCACGCTGTATTTGTAGATGCGCTAAAGGTAACACCTCACAATGGCGTGCGCCGTCATCTGTTAAAAATACTTGGAAACAGCCCGACACAAGCCTGTGAAGATGGCGAACTGATTGATAAATGTTTCGAATGGATTGTTCATCCTAAAATTCCTGTAGCTGTAAAAGCCAATGCTATGGAACTGATCTACAGGCTGTGTTGCATCTATCCCGAATTGGCTACCGAACTCACATTGGTGATTGAAGACGGATTTTTGACCGGAACTGCCGGCTACAGGTGCAAAGGAAAAAATATTCTCAAACTGTTGCAGAAACAGTTATAACCTGCCGTAATTTTTTTTGGACTGCACCTTTTTATGAGAACAAAAAATAAATTACTTTTGCCGCCCCATGTTGCAAAACATGTCTGTAAATTAATATCCATAAATAAATTGAAGTATGCACACGTGGTTCGAATGTAAAGTACGTTATGTAAAGATTGACGAAAAGAGTGGCAAAGAAAAAAAGGTAAGCGAACCTTATTTGGTAGATGCCATCACATTTACCGAAGCCGAAGGGCGTTTGATAAAAGAGCTGGAACAGATGATAAGAGGCGATTTTCAGATAACAAATATCCGTAAAGCCAACTACTCTGATGTGTTTTCGTTTGACGACGGCGACCGCTGGTACAAGTGTCGCGTTTCCTATCTTTCGGTTGACGAGCTGGCTGGAAAAGAGAAGATGGTAGTTTTGCAAATGCTTGTAATGGCAAATAACCTGAAAGAGGCTTACGATAACCTGATGACCTCCCTTTCGGGGATGACCATTGATTTTGATGTTACGGCAATTACCGAAATCCTGCTGATGGATATCTTTCCATACTCTCCCAACGAGGAGCAGGACGAAGAAGATGATGATGATAATTGAACGCCGTTTTTTTGATGTCTTTTGTCTTACAATGGATGCAGGGGGCTGAAATTTTCAGCCCCCTGCGAAATGCCTGCAATTATCCCTCACACATAATTTGAACGCGGATAACACGGATTTTTTCGCAGATTAATTTATGGATAACAATGATGCAGCATAATTTTTTCTTGTGTTATCAGGGATAATCCGCATTATCCGCTTTCTTTTTGAACAGCCACTATAAAATTCACAACATTATTGAATCTACCATTATATACAATAGAACATATATTCGCCATAAATATTACTCCGGACTCATAAACTTTACGTTTTGGGCTTCCTTACATAATGAGGCATCTCGAATGGGATTTCGAGCGACAGTTCTATGTAGCCTGCAAAGTTACCGTTTTCGTACCACGGCGACTGGTAAATCAGTTTTTTTATATCGCCTTTTTCGATAGTATAGGCATTGGTGTTTTTATCGACAAACAGGTTACGAAGTTTTGTTCGGGCAGGTTCGGGATGGCAGTCAAACAGGCTTTTGCCCGTAAAGTCGCCCTTGTTGACGGTCATCGACCTGTCGTTCATCCATATTATATTGCCATAGGCATCGCTTACCGTAATGGCTGCGTCAAACTGTTTAAAATAGTCTGGAAACATTATTAATATATAGTATTAAAGGATTTATGAATTATCTGCCCATTTATTTTGAGTGTAAAGGTAATTGTTTTTCTCATTTTTGCGCAAAAATAAAAAACTTTGCTATGGCAAACGTATTAAATTTTACAGCATTCATATTTTCATTGAGCGTATTTCTGTAATCTGCTTTATAAACTTTAAATAGGCTTCAATGCCTAACGTTCTGTTCTCAAATTTGGGGAAGACTTCCCCAAATTTGGACAGGACTTCCCCAAATTTGGACAGGGCTTCCCCAAATTTGGAGGGGGCTTCCCCGAAATTTGGGAAAAAAAATTGCTCAAAAGGAACGCGGATTTCCTCAGAAACAAATTGACATGGAGCATTATTTACTCATGTTACGCACAAAAATAGGCATAAATCAAAAGCCCAATTTTTCATAACAGTATGCGAGCTGGTCGCTGAGCGTGTCGAAGCGCAGCTTACGGTTATGAAAAATTAAGCCTTTTCAAGGCTACAGTGTGTATGTCTTGCGTAACATGAGTAAGATTAATTTCGCCCTTTGTTCGCACAAAGTATAATTAATTTCATCGTATTCCCGTTTTTTTTTTACATCTTTGCACCCGCAAATCGGAGTGATAATGCCGACAGTTTTCAACTGTTTGTAACATTCATAAAAATAATATACAGGGTCATGAGCATTATAAACAATATCCTTTCAAAGTTTTTAGGGAACAAATCGCAGCGCGATATGAAAGCGCTGATGCCGTACATTGGGAAGATAAAGGCGGTGTATCCCGAAATAGAAGCATTGAGCAACGATGCACTGCGCGAGCGTTCCACTTTGCTGAAAAGCAAAATATGCGGGTCGGTAAGCAGTATCGAAAACGAAATACAGTTGCTTAAAAATAAGGCTGAAGCCGACAGCTCGGGCGTCGGTGAAAACGAAAACATCTACCGAGAAATTGATAAACTCGAAAAGGAAATCACCAAAAAGCTGGAAGAGGCAATGAACGACGCACTTCCCGAAGCATTCTCTATTATTAAGGAAACAGCCCGCCGCTTTACGCAAAATCAAACCATTGAAGTTACTGCTACCAGCTTCGACCGCGACTTGGCGGCAGCTCACGACTTTGTGGAAATCGACGGCAACCGCGCCATCTTCCGCAACTCGTGGATGGCGGGCGGAAACATGGTTACGTGGGACATGATTCATTACGACGTGCAGCTGATTGGCGGCGCCGTACTTCACGAAGGCAAAATTTCGGAGATGGCAACGGGCGAAGGTAAAACGTTGGTGGCAACGCTGCCTGTATTCCTGAATGCCCTTACGGGAAAGGGCGTTCACGTGGTTACGGTGAACGATTATCTGGCAAAGCGCGACTCGGAATGGATGGGACCGCTTTATATGTTTCACGGCTTGAGCGTGGATTGCATCGACAAGCACCAGCCCAATTCCGCCGAAAGGCGTAAGGCATACCGAGCCGATATTACTTTTGGCACAAACAACGAGTTTGGTTTTGACTATTTGCGCGACAACATGGCGATTTCGCCCGATGACCTTGTGCAGCGAAGCCATAACTACGCTATCGTGGATGAGGTGGACTCGGTATTGATTGACGATGCACGGACGCCGCTTATCATTTCGGGTCCCATCCCGAAGGGCGATGACCAGCTGTTCCTTGAACTTCGCCCGAAAGTAGAAAAATTAGTCAGCGCCCAGCGCGAACTCACGAATCGCTATTTGGCGGAAGCCAAACAGAAAATAAAGTCGGACGACTCGAAAGAGGTAGAAGCAGGCGTACTGTCGCTTTTTCGCACCTTTAAAGGGATGCCGAAAAACAAGGCACTGATAAAATATTTGAGCGAGCAGGGTGTTAAGGCGCAAATGCTGAAAACCGAAAACTACTACATGCAGGAAAACAACAAGAACATGCACGTAGCCACCGACCCGCTCTACTTTGTAATTGACGAAAAAAACAATTCGGTGGAGATGACCGACAAAGGCATCGACCTGATAACCGATACATCGGACGACCCCTACTTCTTTGTGCTGCCCGACATTGGTTCGGAACTCGCCACGCTCGAAAAATCAACCCTTACCAACGAAGAGCGCGTGCTGAAAAAGGACGAACTGATGCAAAGCTACTCTGTAAAATCGGAGCGCGTACACACCATCAACCAACTACTGAAAGCCTACGTGATGTTCGAGAAAGACGACGAATACGTGGTGATTGACAACAAGGTGAAGATTGTGGACGAGCAAACGGGGCGTATTATGGAAGGTCGCCGCTACTCCGACGGCTTGCATCAGGCAATTGAAGCAAAAGAGCGCGTAAAGGTGGAAGCCGCCACGCAAACCTACGCTACGATTACGTTACAGAACTATTTCAGAATGTATTCAAAGCTGGCCGGCATGACGGGTACTGCCGAAACCGAAG
>JAITVO010000321.1 GCA_031285765.1 Cytophagaceae bacterium
CATTAGGGAACCTCTAAAAACTCAAAGTTCGAGGCTTGCGAGGCGATAAAAGCGCAGTTTACATGAACGTAAATGAGCATTTTATCGTCCGAAGCATAACGAAGAAATTCGAGTTTTTAGATGTTCCTGTATGTAAAATTATCGTCCCGATACCGGAAATCATTGTCCCGATACTGGAAATTATCGTCCCGATACCGGAAATCGTCGTCCCGATACCGGAAATTGTCGTCCCGATACCGGAAATCATCGTCCCGATACAGTAAATCGTCGTCCCGATACCGGAAATTGTCGTCCCGATACCGGAAATCATCGTCCCGATACCGGAAATCATCGTCCCGATACCGGAAATCATCGTCCCGATACCGGAAATTGTCGTCCCGATACCGGAAATTGTCGTCCCGATACAGGAAATTGTCGTCCCGATACCGGAAATTACCGTCCCGATACAGAAAATTGCCGTCCTTATACAGAAAAGTATCATACATATATTATTGACAAAATTTTTGCCGACCGTACAAAAGTTGATATTAAAACCGAAGCCGAATTTGGTGGCGAAAACAAGATGGATTAAAGGTTTTGATATGCGGCTTTTACAAACAATGAAACAGGATATTTCGGGAGTAGTCGTAAGAACTGTGTTATTACTCAGCATTTGTCAAAAAAATAAATGAGTACCTGAATTAATACTTTATCAGTGCTTTAAGTGTTGAAACATATCTTTTGCTCAAAAAAATTATTTTTTTTCTGAACAAAACGCACCCCTTTATTGTTTGATATTCGATTCATGTTTTTAAAGGTTGGTAATATGTAAAGTGGGAATAAGGGGTTATCAAAGGATAATTCCCTTATTCTTTTTATATAAGTTGATTGACCTAAATTACAGCTTTTTATCGCTGATTTTTTTCTCCGGTGAATGATAAATTTTGAAATAACCGTTGGCAAAACAACGCTAAATCAACAGCAATTTTTTTTCGTCTTCAAGATAGAATGCACGAGTAATATTCTCTAATTATCTTTTTTTATATGTTTTTTTAATTCCCGAATAAATACATTCTTGCGCAAAATCTCTTAATTTTGCCTTTTTATTTCGTAACCGGAAAAGATAAGAATGAAAAGAAATATCACTATTGCAGGAATTACCGGATTAATAGCCGTTATTGGCTTGGTTTTTTTCCTGATTCGCAACAATTACAGTTTTGAAGAAAAGACAGCGCTGACAGCCGTTCCCGAAAATGCCGCATTGCTGGCGCAAATTGAAAACACCGAACAGTTACACGAACTTATTTCAAGAATAGAGTTTGCAGCCGAACTCGAATCGTTTGAAACGTTCAAACTTTTCGCAAATTTCACAGCCTTTGTCGATACATCAACCCTTTTCAGGGAAACTGTAAGTTTTAAATTGAAGCGGCGTCCGTTGCTTATTTCGCTTCACTGCGATGAGAACGGCGAAACAGGCTGGCTCATCAATACTTCAATAAAATCGAAACAGGAAGAGAACGATTTCCTGAAAACAGTGAACAAACTGTGGAACAAGCCCGAAAGCGAAAAACATCAGGAACAGACAGTTTTCTGCTTGGATAAAAACAGCTATCTGCCTGTTCGGCTCTTTGTTTCGTGTAAAGATGGAATAATCACGGCCAGCAATTCAAACAGTTTGATAAAAGCGTCGGTTGAACAGCGAAATAACGGACTGTCGATTAACGACACCAATTCGTTTATGGAGTTATATAAAAAATCAGCAGCATTAAATGGCGTATCAATCTATGTAAACTTTGCGCGGTTGCCACAGTTGATTACTCCGCTATTTGCTTCGGAACAACAACAGACAGCCGAGTCATTCGCCCAATTTGCCGGCTGGTGCGAACTCGATTTGGAAACCAGCAAAGACAACATTGCGCTGAATGGCTTCCTTTCGGGCAACTCGAACAAATTGTTCACTGCGCTTTTTAACGGTATTCATCCGCAAAGTCCCGACATTTACAGGGTTGCTCCTTTGGAAACAAAGTTTTTGATGAGTTACAGTTTCGATTCGCGCAACCGTTTCAAAGAAAATTTTCGGTCGTATTTGCAAAACAACGATAACTACCAATCTTTATCACAGTCGTTTGCCGATAAGCACGACATTGATTTCGACGAACTACTCTTTTCGTTTATCGAAAAAGAAATTGCGCTTGTTTACTCGCAGGGCAACGAAAAAGAGGCATACAACCGTTTTCTGGTTTTTAATACCGAAGGACAGGCGAAGACGCTGGAGATGCTCGCCAAGTATGCCGACAGAGACATTTCGCCCACAGGCAAACTTTCGTTCGACAATCAAACTGAAATTCCATTTTACGGCGGTCTGTTTACCGATATGATGAAGGCATTGTGGGGCAATATTTTTCCCGATGTTCCGTGCAATGTTTTTACATTCCACCGCAATTATCTTATTTTTTCCGAAAACGAAGAATCGCTCAAGTCATTTATCTATTCAACTTTGTTAAACAAAAACCTTTCGTCGTATCCTTATTTTTCGACGTTTACCGAAAACTTTTCGTATCACGAAAACTTTTTTCTGTTTGTCGAAATCCCCGAAATATTTTCATTGACAAAAAAAGCGTTGAATCCCAACATGTTTTATCCAACCGACAAGCAGAGCGAAGCGTTAAAAAACTTCTACGGACTGGGATTGCAGTTTTCGTCGTCAAACAATTTGACCTACACAACACTCGTTGCCAATTATACGCCGCATCGCGACGACGAACCGCACACCGTTTGGCAAAGTCGCCTCGATTCGGTCATTATCGGGAAGCCAAGTATCGTTGAAAATCATAACACCAGCGAAAAAGAAATTCTTGTTCAGGATGCGCTCAACAATCTTTACCTCATCAACAGCATGGGGCGCGTTTTGTGGAAAAAGCCGCTCGACGGAGCTATCATGAGCGATATTTTTCAAATTGATTTTTATATGAACAACAAGTTGCAGTACCTGTTCAACACATCTGGAAAAATGTATCTGATTGACAGAAACGGGAATCATGTGGCAAAATATCCTTTTACACTTCCCGAAAAGGCAACCAACGGGCTTTCGGTTTACGATTACGAACACAACAAAGATTATCGAATTTTTTTGGCGCTTGCCGACAATCGTGTCTATCTGTTCGACAAACATGGCAGCCGAAACCCCGGATGGCAAATTCCGCAAACCGAAGGAGCGGTTACAAGTCCTGTTCAGTTTTTTACAATAAAAGGAAAAGATTATGTGGTTTTTGGCGACCGTTTTAAAAATTATATTCTCGATCGGCGCGGGCAAACACGAATACAGCCCAACCGAAGTTTTATCCGCAACAGCAATTCGCTTTTCTTTGTCGAAGAAGCAGGTAATGCTTCGTATCTTGCAACAACAACGCCCGCCGGCGAGCTTGCGCGAATAAACATTCCTTCGGGCGAAACTTCTATTACCGAATTGGCAGGCGATATTGACGAACATTTCTTTTCGCTCGTAAATACTGACGGCGGAAAATATTCGTACCTCGTTGTAACCGAAAACGAACTTCGCACCTTTACCCAAGCAGGAAAAGAGGAAATTAAAGTACCATTCGACCATCCCGTAAAACTCCATGCCGACCTTTACCGTTTTTCGACAAACGATATCAAATTTGGAGTTGTTGAAAAAGAGGGCGCCCACATTCACCTGATTGGGCAAAACGGACAAAATTATCGCGGTTTTCCGCTTAAAGGCAACAGTCGTTTTTCAATCGGTTTCCTTCAATCGTCGAACTACAAATTTAATTTGATTGTAGGTGGCGAATATAATTTTCTGAACAATTATGCGGTGGAGTGAGGAGTTTTGATAAGGTTAGAAAATTGTTGCAGTAAAAATTTCAATTACGCATCAAATATTGTATCTCTGCTATTTTCAACATGAAATGAAATACAAAATAGCGTTTGTCTTTCCGTGAAATTTTAAAGAATGTATCCCGTAATCATTATTTTTTTATCTTTGCGAGGCAATAAAAAAAACGTTTCTTTTGAAACCGCTGGTAATGTTTACCGTACAACGTGCGTATTCAACTTTTTTCGGGTTCACTTGTTATTATATAAGGTATAAAAAATTCTTTAGGGATGATGATAAAAAATAAGTATAAGGTTTTGATGCGAAAACATGCTCTACAAGGCGTGTTGAGTGGTGCGGTAATTGCCGCCCTGATTGTGTTAATCAGTCTGGATTCGTCGCATATTCAGTCGCACAATAATGCGCTGGGCATATTGTTTACCGAGTTTCCAGGGTTGTGGCTCGTGCTGTTGCTGCCTGTACTCGGCGGCTTTGGCGGTTATTACTTTTCGCGAAAGCTCATATCGGTTGTTCAGAATCGCGATAAAAAGATAAAGAAAGAGGCAGGGCTGACACGACTTGCACTTTCGTTTATCAACAATGTGCTTAACAACAATTTGGATGAGCCTATCGAGCAAAAGGAGGGAGAGGACAACGACTTAACCAACGGACTGGTTGACCTCCGCGAGCATTTAATTAAAAGCAAATCGGAAGAACAGATGCGCCGCATTGAAGACCAGCAACGCAACTGGGTAACGCAGGGATTGGCACAGTTTGGCGAAATACTGCGAAAAAGCAACGACAACATCGAAGAGCTTTCGTACAACATTCTTCGCTATCTGGTGAACTATGTAAAGGTGAATCAGGGTGGCGTTTTTCTGGTAAACGAATCAAAATCGCGCGAAAAGTTCTTTGAAATGACGTCGTGCATTGCCTACGACCGTCGCAAGTATGCCGATAAAACCATCAAGTGGGGCGAAGGACTGATTGGCAGGTGCGCACTCGAAAAAGAAACCATTTTTATTACAGATGTGCCCGATAATTATATAAATATAACGTCGGGACTGGGCGACTCCAATCCGGGAACCATTTTGCTGGTGCCGCTCAAAACCACCGAACAGCTGTTTGGCGTTATCGAACTGGCGTCGTTCAGAGTTTTGCAGAAGTTTGAAATAGAATTTGTGGAGCGAACCGCCGAAAGCATCGCATCAACCATTTCAACAGTAAAAAATAACATTCAAACCAACAAGTTGCTGCGCGAAACGCAGATTCAGGCTGAAAAAATGGCTCAGCAGGAAGAAGAACTGCGTCAGAACCTCGAAGAAATGCGTGCAACGCAGGAAGAAAGCGACCGGCGCGAAATTGAACGCAAAGGGATACTCGAAGCCATTGATACGGCAGCCATCTCAACAGAGTTCGACATTGACGGAACGCTGCTGTCGGTCAACGAAAACTTCCTGAACGCTTTCCGATACAAAGCCGAAGAGGTAGAAGGGCACAATATACGCATCTTCTTCTTTAAGGACGATGCTGACAGCCTGAGCCAAATCCTTTCAGACCTTAATAAAGGACAAACTTTTAAGGGACGTGTGTGCCGGCGTACCAAAACAGGCGAAAAAATTTATCTGTTTTCGACCTACAGCCCCGTGATTGACCACAACGGCGACGTTATTAAGATACTTACGCTCGAAAACGACGTTACCGATCAGGTGAAGATGGAAGAGGCGCTCAAAAACTCGAAAGAGGAACTCGGTATGTTGCTCGAAGAGGCGCGTAACGAAGTAAAAGAGCAATTTAAGGAAGTGGAAATAATTAAGGTGCGCAACGAACTGACGCTTGAGGGAGCGCTGGATGCCATTATTACCATCGACAAACACGGTACGGTAGAGTTTTTCAACGCCGCTGCCGAAAAACTGTGGGGATACGGGCGCAGCGAAGTGCTTGGGCAAAACATTGTAATACTGTTTTCGGACGAAACAGCGCAGAACATCCCCTTTGTAACAAAACTTGTAACATCGGGCGAACCAAAGGTAATAGGCGAACGCCGCGAGATACCCATCAAAAACAAGTTTGGTGAAGAAGTATCCGTTCTATTCCTGCTCTCCGAAGCGCATGTAGGCGATGCACACTCGGTTACAGCCTTTATACAGAACATTGAAGTTGAACTTTTTTAAACCCAACTCTGTTACATGCAAAATGAACCCGAAACATTCGATTTCAGAGATTATTTAAAGATACTGAAAGACTATTCACCTTACGACTTTAGCGATTACTCCGACAACTCAATAGCGCGCAGAGTTGAGAAGGTTATGCGCGATTACAGGATGCCCTACGGCGAGTTGGTGGAACGTACAAAAAACGACACAAACTTTGTAGAAGAGATTGTGGAAGCCCTTGCTGTGAACACAACAGAGCTTTTTAGAGACCCTGTGATATGGAGTTTTTTGCTGGAAAATATATATCCGGCTCTGAAAAAGAAAACGAACATTAATGTTTGGCACGCCGGCTGCTCGTCGGGGCAAGAAGTGTATTCGAATATGATAATGCTCGAACACTTGAGGCTGCTCGACCGCTCGATGATTTACGCCACCGACATCAGTAAAAAAGTGCTTGAACAGGCAAAACGCGGCGTGTACAAGTACAACTTCAACAAAGGGTACATCGACAATTTCAACAAAGTATTTGCCAACAAAGAGATTGATTTTGCGAGATACTTCGACGTGAATGAGGCTGAAGACAAATTTATTGTAAAAGACATACTGAAGGGTAAAACAAAATTCATTAAGTACGACCTTGTGCAGGAACAGCTGCCTTTTTACAACAAGTTCGACATCATTTTTTGCCGTAATGTGCTTATATATTTTAATATAAATTTGCAGTCGAAGATAATAAGCCGCTTTTATCAGAACCTTTTCCCCGGTGGAATGTTGTTACTGGGAAATCACGAAACTATTTCGGGCTTTTACAAAACCAAGTTTCTTAAACACGGACCTGTGTACAGTAAAAACAACACTTTTCATTTTAAATAACGGAGTAAGAAAGAGAACAAACAGAGTTTGTATGACAATCTGACGTGCGAAGCCGACAAAAGTGTCAGTAAGGTAAGCAGCCAGAAGTGCAGGATAAACAGTCAGCCGCGTTGGGCAGGCATCCAACAGTGCAGGATGAGCATCCAATGATGTTGGGTATGATGCCAGTTGCGTTGGGCAGACAGCCGGCGGCGCATGGCAAGCGTCTGACGACGCAGGGTGAGCATCCAATGATGTTGGGTACGATGCCAGCCGCGTTGGGCAGGCATCCAACAGCGCAGGGCAGGCATCCAAAGGTGCAGGGCGAGCGTCCAAAGACGTTTGGTAAGCCATCGGCGACGCAGGGCAGGCATCCGATGGCGTTTGCAAAACAAAAAAACAGGTATTGGCAGCAATATAGTATGAACTTTCGGGAATCGAAACCTCGAAAAACATCATCAGATTAAAAATGAATTTTAGCATCAGCGAAATAAGAGAAATTGTTGAAACCATACAGGTGTACGACAATATGGATTACGGAGGCTATGGCATTTCGTTTTTGAAACGCCGCTTTGCCAAAGTATTCGATACACATAACATTCGTAAAACAGTTCAGTTTTACGAGTTGCTGAAAGATGAAAGCATGAGAGACCGCATAGCAGGTGAAATGTTTGTTGATTCAACCGAGATGTTTCGCGACCCTGCCTTTTGGCGATTCGTGCGCGACAATGTGCTGCACCAGCTAACCGGCGCGGGCGATACAATATGGCTGCCCAACGAAGCTGGTGGCGAAGAAGCATGGTCGTTTTCGATACTCATTCACGAGCAAAACATTGCCGACAGGCTGAGTATCGTGTGCAGCAATCCGTCCACGAGCCGATGCAACGTTATTGGCAGCGGAGCGGTTGATGCAAATCAGTTTGAACTCAATTACTCGAACTACAAACGGCTCGAAGATAAAGACGACTTTGAAACATACTTTGTGAAGGATGCACACACGCATACCGTTACGGAATGGTTGCGTTCGAGCGTCTGCTGCAGGGCTTTGGACTACGCAAGCGCCATTGCCGACGAAAAGATATGTATGATAGCATCGCGAAATCAGGCATTGTATTTCGGGCACGACTTGATGGAACACTATTATAATACGCTCTACGACCGCCTAAGCGCAGGTGGCTATCTTGCAATTGGCGTAAAAGAGCAACTGCCCGCCTCCGTTGCCGAAAAGATGACGGTGGTGAGCGAAACGGAGAAGGTGTACAGGAAGTAACACCTCCCCCACCCCTCTCCAAAGAAGTGGGAGTAGTGCGCAAAAGTGTGCAGGATATGAAGTGGATAGTGGAAATTAAAAATTACGAATCAAAAATTAGCAGGAGCAGTTTACCAAGCTGCATTTCCCCTCTCCAAAGGAGAGAGGATAGAGGAGAGTTGTTATGGACAGAAAATTCAGTTTAATAGTAGTTGGTGGTTCTGCGGGGAGTTTCTCCGTAGTATCAAAGATGCTGTCGCAGATACGGGCTGACTTCAGCATACCGATGGTGTTTTGCCTGCACAGGCTTAAGCACGTGCGTTCGGGGCTTATTGAAGGCTTGAGTATTAAGTCGAACCTGCGCCTGATTGAGCCGCACGACCGCGAAAAGCTGCAGCCGAACAACGCATACATTGCGCCATCCAATTACCATCTGTTTATAGAGTACGACGGTACTTTTTCGCTTTCGACCGAAGAGGTGCACAACCATAGCCGCCCCGCAATTGACTATACTTTGAGTTCGGCAGGCTATGCCTTTCGCGAGAAGACGCTCGGAATACTTCTTACAGGCGCTAACCGCGACGGGGCGCAAGGCATGAAGGACATTCACGACAAAAAAGGCTACACCATTGTGCAAGACCCCGCTACGAGCGACGTGGATACAATGCCAAAAGCCGCTCTGCGCCTGTTTACGCCCGATAGAATCATGTCGCCAGCCGACATCATACAACTGTTAAACGCATTGCCACAATGAACAAACTAACCGAAAAGCAAATTAAACTCGCAAGCGCTGCAGCAATCCTGTTGCTTTTTGCGTGCATCGTTGTTAACCACATACTTTCGGGGATGCGCAATGGCGTAACCTTTGCAGTGATGCTTATTGTAACAGTAATTCTGCTCACACTTATTGTGATGCTCTTTGGTCAGCTGTCGAAGCTCGAACGCAACGAAACAGCCCGCCTTCGAAGCGAATTTGAACTTGAGCGCAACGCATTGCAGGAAGAAAGCACAAAACTGAAAAGCCGTTTGGTAACTCTCGAAAAGCAGGAGAACATCCGCACAGGTAATCTGTTGAAAGAAACCAAGTTGAAGAACCTCGTCAACGGCTTGCTGAAGGGCGGCGCCGCCTCGTCGTCGAAGCTCCTCACCTATCTTGTAAAGACATTTCAGGCAGTAGCCGCTATTTTATATATAAAGAATGATGACGGTGCACCGTTCGTTGTAAAAGAAGCATTTGGTTTGCCCGATGACTTTATGCCGATGGCTTTCGCCGATGGCGAGGGTTTTAACGGACAGGCAGCAAAGGATGGAAAAGCTGTTACGGTAAACGATATTCCCGATGAGTATTTTGAAGTATTTTCGGGACTTGGGCAAGCAAAGCCCCAGTACCTTTATCTTCTCCCCGTGTTAAAGGACAAGCAGTGCATTGCCCTTATCGAACTTGCAACGTTTGAAAAAAATAATTTGAATGAGATTTGGGAAAATGTGGTGGAGCCACCTTCCCCTTTCAGCTCCCCCTCAAAAGGAGTGGGAGAAGAGAGCGCAAAGGTTAGGGAATAAATAGGAATTTTAAAAGAAGTATTCAATACGTTTTTGTTCCCCCTCTCCTTTTGGGAGGGGTGAAGTGAAACGCTGGAAATTACAATTTAGAGCACAAGATGTACAAATAACACATATTTTCACGAATAAAAAATCTGCATTATCCGTATCATCTGTGTTCAAAATAAAAAAAAACTGCGTTATCCGCGTTCCAAAACATATAGTAAGATGCACATAAATTTACGACATAGCAAACTGGCGAAACTTCTTTCATTTGAAGTATTGAAGCCGCTCGAAAAAATATTGATGACAGCCGTTATACTGCTGTTGCTGTTTATTTTCTGGATAGGTTTTGCACGCTTTCGCGAAATGCACGTTTCGTTTCTTAACATTATTGCGTTGCACACAAGTATTATTGTGTGGATAACCGATTTGCTGATAATCGGCTTGCCGCTAACCATCGTAGCAGCCATCAACCTCGTAAGGCAAAACGGCGTGAAATACACCCACCGCATTGAGGAACTCAACGAACGCATTGAGCAGAACATCGAATTTGCCAACGAGCTTCGCGAAGGACGCTGGGAAAGCCTCGAAACGCAGCGGGCAGACGTCCTTTCAAAGAGCCTCTTCGATTTAGGCTCCGACATCCGCAACAGCAAGGTGAAGGACGACGAAATGAACTGGATAACCAACGGTCGTGCACAGCTGTCGGACATATTGCGCACGTCATTAAACCTGAACGACCTTTCGTTCAACGTTGTCCGAAGCATTGTAGAATACACCGGAGCTGTGCAGGGCGCTTTTTATCTTGCCGAAAACGATGGAAAAATGATGAAACGCAGCGCCATGTTTGCCTACGGACGTCGCCGCTTTGAGTACAACGAAATTCCTCTTGGAAAAGGGCTTGTGGGAGCTGTTGCTTACGAAAAAGAGATGATTTTCCGCTCCGAAATCCCCGATGACTATTTTACAATAACGTCGGGACTGCTTGGCGAGCAGCGACCAAAGAGCATACTCATCGTGCCTCTTTTGCAGGAAAATAATTTACAGGGCGTACTCGAAGTAGCCTTTATGCGCCGCCGTTTGCCCGACTATATGCTCACGTATGCCGAAGAAGCCGGCTCTATAATAGGGCAAACCATCTACAGTCTTCGCATCACCACGCGCACGCAACAGCTTCTCGAAGAGTCGCAGCAACTTACTTCTACTTTGAAAAAGAACGAAGAAAAGTTGCGCAAAAGCGCCGCCGAAATGATTGAAGCACAGGATGAGCTGGAACGCAGCAACCGCATGTTGGAAGAGAATATGCGCGAAGTGGAACATTCGCAAAAACGGCTGGAAGAGTTGCTAACCAATGCGTCGGAGTTTATTTCGATATACAACGAGCGTCAGGAGCTGATATTTGAAAGCCCGTCGGTAAAGCGCATTCTTGGCTATGCCGACGACGACGAAATAACAGGGATGGATCCCGAATATCTTACACCGAAAGGCTTAAAAACCATCAACAACCTTTTCCGTTACCTGCTCGAAACCCCCGGCGGACAGGAGCAGGCGCAATATACCTATATTAAGAAGTCGGGCGAAAAAATGTTCCTCGAAACCAAAGGTAAGAACCTGCTTCACGACCCCGCCATACGCGGAATCATTCTTAACACGCAAGACATTACCGAGCGGATTCGAGCCGAGAAAGAGGAGCGGATGAAAAGTCGCATGCAGAGCCTTTCGGAAAACTCGCCCGACATGATTATCCGTATCAATTTGCTTGGGCGAATTGTGTATGCCAACCCTGCCGTATCGAATTACATCGACTTGTCGGTGCAGGACGTCCTTAAAAAGCGTATAACGGAGCTTAACATCGACTCGCGCTTTGTCGAATTTATCAAAGAAACCGTTAATGATATTAAGGAATACAATCAGCAGGTAATTTGGGAAGTTCCTATCGATTCGCAACACGGCGAACACATCATGGAAGTAAAGTGCATCCCTGAGTTTGGCGAAGACGCCGAGTTGGAATCCATCCTGATTGTGTCGCACGACATGACCGAAATAAAGCGCATCGAAGCCGAAATAAAGGAAAAGAACAAAAAGATTTCGGACAGTATCAATTACGCGCATCGCATACAGTCGTCCATATTGCCCGACGGAGAGTACATTCAGCAGTACTTTCCGCGCTCGTTTATGTTCTACCGCCCCAAAGATGTGGTGAGCGGCGACTTTCCGTGGTTCCGAAAAATTGATGAAGTATATTACGTGGCTGCGGTGGACTGCACAGGGCATGGTGTTCCGGGCGCATTGATAAGTTTTATAGGGCACTTTTTGCTGAACAATATTGTTAACATCTCGGACAATAACTTTACGCCTGCCGAAATTCTCGACCGCCTGCATCAGGATGTCCGTGTAACCCTTCGTCAAGATCAGGAAGGGGCAACAGGACGCGACGGAATGGACTTGGCGCTGTGTAAAATTACGCCCGAAAAGCAAATCATTGAATTTGCAGGGGCACACCGCCCGCTCTATTATCTTCGCAACGGCGAACTGACCGAGTACGCCGCCAGTCGCAAGGCAATCGGCGGTATTCCACTCGCCAAAAAAGTGGAAAAAGGTTTTGAGAACAATGTGATAGAATACGAAAAAGGCGACAAGTTTTTTATCTTTAGCGACGGAATGCCCGACCAGCTTGGCGGAACCGACCGCAAGAAGTATCAGGCAAAGCGAATCCGCGAAACACTTACCGAAAATGGCAGCGAATCAATGGCATTCTTTGCCAAGTATTTTGCCAAAGATTTTTACGACTGGATGGGCGAAGAGAAACAAGTTGATGATGTATTATTAATCGGAGTTGAATTATAATAAATATATTTTGTACTTTTGCGCAATTTAATAAATGAACATGGAACAGGAAAGCCAAATGTTTTTAGAAGTTGTATATCAATTCTACAAAACGATGACCACTAATGAGATTAGTTTGGTTTACGAAGGTGAAATCACACAGGAAATCACAAAGATTTTCACCGCAATGACCGAAAGAAATCTCGAAAAGAATGCTGAGTCGAACACCGTTCAACGGAAAGTATTTCATGTAATGGTGGAATGTTTGCAAAACATTAGCAAACATGCCGATTCGCTTAACGAAGACCGTGCCGAGCGACGCGGAATCGTGATGGTGAGCAAAGGCGACGACAGCTACAACATCATTACGGGCAACATTATTAAAAATGACAAGGTGCCCGATATGAAGAAAAATCTTGAGTATATCAACAGCCTCGACAAAGAAAGTTTGTCGGCGCTCTACAAACAGCAAATGCGTGAAGGTTCCATCTCCGACAGGGGAGGCGCAGGGCTCGGCTTCATCGACATTGTGAAAAAAACGGGAAGTAAGCTGATTTTTCAGTTTAAAGAACTGAACAGCGAAGTGTCATTTTTTATTTTAACATCAACAATTAAACGCAATTAGCAAAATTAGGACAGTATTATGGACGTAATTAAAATCGCAGGTACAGATGATACCCCAAATGTACACTTGGATAAGGATAATGGTATTTTAGAATTGTCGGGACGCTCTTTGCCTGAGGATGTAACTGCTTTCTATCAGCAGATTCTGGACTGGATTGACGAATATGTGAAGGCTCCAAACGACAAAACAGTATTCAATTTCAAACTTGAATACTTCAACACTGCCTCGTCGAAAATGATTCTCGACATCCTTCTTAAATTTGAAGCAGTAGTTGAAGGCGGACACGATGTAGTTATCAAGTGGTTCTACAACGAAGACGAAGAAGACATGCTCGAAGCCGGCGAAGAATATGCCGACATCGTAGAAGTTCCTTTCGACTATGTTGTAATGTAACCCCCCGCACACGTTGCACTGAACAGTATCGCACACACACTCCCCCTGCCCCAAAATATTGATTGATGGTATTTCGGGGCAGGGGGTGGTGTGTAGTGTTTTTTGACAGAGTAGTTATTAACGATAAATTTTAATATCCGGCAAGCGACGACATACACCCAAGTTTCGCAGGGACGACACTGTAAACCAAAGTGTCGTATGCAAACGGCATAATCTTATGTTATATTATACTCAAACAAAAATGGTTTGCAAATAACAGAGGATTCCAGTTTTTAACTGTTCAGTTTTATTTATTGACAAGGGGATTAATCCCCTTGTTGTTTTATTCGCAAATCAATTCTGTTTGAGTATAACTTTATTGATAGCGGTTTAGTATCACAAACAGCTGTACTGATAAAATCAACTGCTGAAAATTTCGTGTGTTTGCTCTAACAAAACGCTTTACGACATTATACAATCCAAAATAATTCTTACTTTTGTCGCCGAAAATTCAATTAATATGGCGATTATAAAATCTGTACGCGGATTTACTCCTGTAATAGGACGGAATGTTTTTTTGGCTGATAACGCAGTAGTTGTTGGCGATGTAGTTATTGGCGACGACTGCAGCATCTGGTTCAGCGCGGTTTTGCGCGGCGATGTTAATTCCATCCGCATTGGCAATAAGGTAAACATTCAGGATGGAGCCGTTCTGCACACTCTGTACAAAAAATCGATTACCGAAATAGGCAATAACGTATCGGTAGGGCACAATGTTACTATTCACGGCGCCAAAATATGCGACAATGTTCTGGTGGGGATTGGCTCAACCATACTCGACCACGTGGTTGTCAACTCCAACACAATAATTGCGGCAAATGCGCTTGTCCTTACAGGTACTGTTGTTGAACCCAACAGTGTGTATGCTGGCGTTCCTGCAAAAAAGGTGAAAGAGATTGAACCCGAACAAACTGCCGAAATGATTAATAAAATAGCGAACAATTATTTGATGTATGCAGAATGGTACAAAGACGATTGATTTTTCGCACCTCAAAAAGATTTATTTCTCCAACATCCCGATAACATTCCTTTTTTTGTATACCTTTGCCCCCGTTTTAAATCATTAAAAAACATAAAACACGCTTATGGACTTTATTATTAAAGCACTTCAACTCATACTGAGCCTCTCCATCCTCGTTATTCTTCACGAGTGCGGACATTTTTTCTTTGCCAAACTGTTTAAGGTAAAAGTCGAAAAATTTTACCTCTTCTTCAATCCATGGTTCTCGCTGTTCAAATTCAAGAAGGGCGACACCGAATACGGCATCGGATGGCTTCCGCTGGGCGGTTACGTCAAAATAGCAGGGATGATTGACGAGTCGATGGACAAGGAACAGCTGGCAAAGCCACCGCAGTCGTGGGAGTTTCGCTCACATCCCGCGTGGCAGCGGTTGCTGATTATGGTTGGAGGCGTTTTGGTAAACGTAGTTGCGGCAATTGTTATCTTTTGGCTGATACTTTTTAAATGGGGCGAAGCGTACATTCCCGCCGAAAACGCAAAGTACGGATTTGCCTATCATCCCATTGCCAACGAAATTGGTTTGCACGATGGCGACCGTGTGCTGAAAGTGGATACGTTTATTATTGATAATGTAAACGATATAGGAAAATATATACTGCTTGACGGCGCTAAAGCAATGACCGTTGTACGCGGCGATTCTGTTTTCGATGTTCAGATACCCGACGGTTTTGCGTTGCGCATGGTGGCTGACAAAGTAAAGGCTTTCGCCGATTATCGTTTCCCGAATATTGTAGATTCGGTAGTGCCACAATCGAACGCTGCGAAAGGTGGACTGCTGAAAAACGACAGCATTGTAATGGTTAATGGCGCCGAAATGCCATATTTTCACAACTTCACGGCAGAGTTGACAAAACACAAAAGCGAAAAAGTCAATATTGGCGTTTACCGCAATGGACAACTCGTGTCACTCAGTTTGGATGTGGACGCAAACGGAAAAGTTGGCTTCGGACCCAAATCACCCGCCGACATTCTGGGTTACCGCACTATTGAATACGGATTTTTGGAAGCGTTTCCCGCTGGCGTGTCGAAAGGCATGGGTATTCTTGTTAGCTATGTTAAACAGTTTAAACTGGTATTCACACGCGAAGGAGCAAAACAACTGGGTGGATTCGGAACCATCGGAAGTCTTTACCCCGCTTTTTGGGACTGGCACACGTTTTGGTTCACTACTGCCTTTTTGTCGCTTATCCTTGCGTTTATGAACATCTTGCCCATTCCCGCGCTCGACGGCGGACATGTAATGTTTCTGCTTTACGAAATGATTACGGGACGAAAACCTTCGGATAAGTTTCTGGAACATGCCCAGATTATCGGGATGCTGCTATTGCTGGCATTGCTGCTCTACGCCAACGGAAACGACGTGGTGCGATGGATAACGTCGAGATAACGGTTAATGATTCGGGGGGAATATTGAACTTAACAAATGAATATTCTGCAATCAATTAAAATTTCATATATTTGCACGATAAAAAAATAACGAGATGACTTATTTATTTATTTTTCTGGGAGCCATAGGTCCCTTACAGATAGCTTTGATTGTGATAGCGGTATTGCTTCTTTTCGGCGGACGTAAAATTCCTGAACTGATGAAAGGACTTGGTGAAGGAATGAGGGAATTTAAAAAAGCCCGCAACACAATTACGGACGAAACAAAAGAAGAAGATTCGAACAAAGAAGCGCTGAAGAACTAATCGCTTTTATTCGTTCAGGAATATGCTTGAAGCTGTTCATAATGAATTTTTGACGCGGATGACATGGATTTTCGCAGGTTAATCTATCAATAAAAATGACGTATAGCTGCGAATCTGGAGTAGAACACTGTTTTTATGTTTTGGGCTAAAACTCTATAAATGTGATTATCATGCCATCCGTTAGCTAAAGCTGACGGATAGAAAGATGGAAAAGGGCTATAGCCCAAAATATAACTGCTGATTCGCATTACATATAAATTTTGCTTCTTTGCGTTATCGGCAAAAATTCGCGTCATTCGTGTTCTTTTTGAATAGCATCGGCTTTTTATTTTGCATTATGTATAACCGAATTTTAGCAGTTATTTTTTTCATATCAAGTTCTCTGTTGCTCTTTTCGCAGACGGGTAACGACAAGCATCCCACCGAGCAGGAGGTGGCGCAGCGTATTGAACTTCTTAACCGGCGAACTCCGATTAATCTGGTTTACAATAAGGATGTTCAGGCGTATATTGATGTTTATACCATTAAGCGCCCCGAACATCTGGCAAAGATTATCGGCATGGCAGAACTCTATTTCCCTCTTTTCGAAGCGTATCTTGATAAGATGGGGTTGCCGCTCGAACTGAAATATCTTGCCGTTGTTGAGTCGGCGCTCGACCCCAAAGCCAAATCCATATCGGGCGCAACAGGGCTTTGGCAGTTTCTGTACAGCGCTATCCGATTGGTTGATTTGCAGGTTGATTCGTATGTTGATGAACGTTGCGACCCTGTGAAATCGACCGATGCCGCCGCCCGTTATTTGAAATATCTTTTCGAGAATTATTACGACTGGAATTTAGCGCTTGCAGCCTATAACGGCGGCATTGGAACTGTTAACAACGCCATCTCCAAATCGGGTGGAAAGCGCGATTACTGGGATATTCGCAAACACATTACGCCCGAAATGCAGGGATATGTTCCTGCATTTATCGCCGTTAATTATGTGATGAACTATTACAAAGATTACGGCATTGAACCTGTTAAACCCATTTACGATTTCGACAATATTGAAATCGTAAACCTCGACAAAAGTATATCGTTTGCACAGCTGTCGGCGCTTATTCAAGTTTCTGTTGAAGAACTCCGTTTTTTGAATCCCGTTTATCTTCGAGATTTTGTGCCTGTTACATCCCCTCCCATACAGTTTATTATTCCCAAAGAAAAAGCAGAAGTTTATTACACAAAAAAAGAGTTGCTAAAAGCCGAAAACAATCCTCCCGAAGCCTTACTGCCCGCTTTTGGCGACACTCGGAACCGGCAGAAGGTGATTCATACAGTAGCCCGTGGCGAATATTTTCATCGCATCGCCATGAATTATGGATGCCGAGTTGAAGACATCCAGAAATGGAACAATCTTAAATCGCGCAATTTAATGGCTGGCAAACAACTGACAATATGGCGGCGAGTAGAAACGAATCCTTATTTCTTTGTGTGCGGTGAAAGTGAATAGAAACATTTTTATCTTTCGTTTTTGGAGAATGAAATAAACAGTTTAGGTATTAGAAACAATATGAATCGGAAAGTTGTTTCAGATTAGTGTGTTTTCTTTGCATTTTGAATGCCCGACAGTGCTAATGAGCATATAACGCCATAACGCACATTGTAGAGATGAGGTACGCTTTCGTTTCTGCATCATTATAACAAATATTAAAAATAAAACATGTTGAACAAGCGCTTTACAGTTGAATACATTGCTAACCAATTAAGCCCAGAGTGAGATAATTTTGTGGACGACGCCTATGGAACGGTTTATCAGACTTCGGTATATGCAAACATGAACAGGGAGTTCTACAGTTCCGACTATCACTGTATTATACAGTACGCGAAAATAATCAAGCGATTGTTGCCGGATGCATTGTCAATACAAAAAAATTTCCTGTTTACGGCAAAGTGGTTATGTGTGGCGGGGAACGTGTTTTACGAACATGTCGGACTATCTGTCTGCTTTGTTGATTGCCGAAATAAAAAGATTCGCGAAAAAACACCGGCTCACCGATATTGCTGTTTCGCTAAACTATAACGAAAATGAGTTGTGGAAACCGTTAATTTCGAACGGTTTTTTACCGAAAGACAAACATACGCCTCCCTCCCTTTATTTAACAAGAATAGAAGCGACATTATTGGTTGATTTAAAACCTCCTGTTGATAATATTTTTAATCAGTTGAAAAAAATCAAAAAAAAAAAAGAAAATCAGGAAAGGGATCAAATCGCTTGTTGATGTTAAGATACGAATGGGAGGACGGGATGATTTGGAATATATTTACAGTCTTATGCAAAATGTGTGCGCATCGCATAAGGGCAGTATCATTATTTCTTTAAAAGAACTTTACTATTTGTGGGACAACTTGGCTCCGGCAGAGCAAATGCTCAGGGCAAACGCATGAAAAAAAACATCAGGACAGAAGTCCTAAAGCCAGCATAAATGTCTAAATATTAAGCTATTAAAGTTTGTTTTGCCTGGAATTATTTTGTATATTTATGTGATAATCAATAAATTAATCACACATGAATATATTAGATTTTGCCAATAGTATTCCTGATTTTCGTCAGGACTTCAAAGTACAGCATCAGGCCTGTGACATTGTCTTTATAACAGTAGCTTCCGTTATCTGTGGAGCACAGGACTGGGAAGGCATAAGAGTATTTCGGACATTGCAGGGAGGATTTTTCCGTCAATACCTTCTTCTACCTAATGGGATTCCCAGCCATGATACATTCAATCGTTTCTTTGCCAAGCTCAACCCAAAGGTTTTGGAGAGTGAATTCCGTTCATGGGTTAAGACCATTTGTAATGAGGATTCCAGTTTAGTCTCTATTGATGGAAAAACCATACGTGGCGCAAAAGCCGGCTCCAAGAGTGTTTTTCATATGGTCAGTGCTTTTTGCCATGCTAATGGCGTGAGTTTAGCCCAAGTCAGGACAGAGGAAAAATCGAATGAGATAACAGCCATCCCTGAGTTATTAAAGGTTTTAGATTTAGAGAGATGCCTTGTCAGTATTGACGCAATGGGTTGTCAGGAGGATATAGCCAATCAAATAACCGAACAGAAAGGCGATTATCTTTTAGCCGTTAAAAACAATCAACCGGCACTTTATCAGGCATTGGAAGATACCTTTAGACTGCAACAAAGCAAAGATGTTTCTTTAAGCGAAGAACTGGATTTTGGACATGGAAGAATAGAAAACAGAACCTGTTTTATCTCTTCTGATACAGGGCAACCGCACCAAATTTTAGTATGACCTGTTTAACTGTTACCTTTGTAGGATGAATACGGCTCCCTCCCTTTATTTTTTAGAAGTTCGCGATCCCCGCGTTACAGGTCGCTGCCTGCATCTTCTATCCGATATTTTATTGCTTGGTTTATGTACCTGTTTAACCGGAGGTACTGATTATCAGGATATGCGCTTGTTTGGTTTGGAACGAGGTCAGCAATTGGGCGACTTGTTATCGCTTCCCAATGGCGTCCCTTCGGAAGACACCTTTGAACGTGTTTTTA